>NZ_CP015423.1:2420000-2720000 GCF_001719045.1 Paenibacillus polymyxa | reverse complement strand
GAAAAATTTTGTTTTTGGTCATTCCGATCAATTGAAATAGGCCAATTTCTTTGCTGCGTCTTTTTATAAAGATATTATTAGCATATAAAAGGAAGATACAGACAATGGCGACCAGTAAAACGGAAGCTGCCCGTATGGAAGCTGCCCCTTTAACAGAACCCTTCACTTCGTCCATGGAAGGATCGTATTGTAATGTGACGAAAGCGAAATAGAGCGCAACACTAAAAATGAGAGCAAAAACATACAGGTAATAATTCTTTAGATTTTTTTTCAAATTCTTTAGAATGAGCAGATTAATGTTCATATTGGACCCCGCCTAAGACCCCTTGGGTTTTCATGATATCCTGGAAGAAGCTTTGTCTTTCCTGCTCGCCTTTATGAAGCTGCGTATACATCTGCCCATCCTTAATAAAAATGACCCGACTGCAATGGCTGGCTGCGACAGGATCATGCGTGACCATAATAATGGTCGCCTTGCGTTTTTGGTTCAACTGGCCCAGCTTATTTAATAAATCGGAAGCAGACTTGGAATCCAGCGCACCCGTAGGTTCATCGGCAAAAATAATACTGGGCTCATGAATAAATGCTCTGGCCGCAGATGTACGCTGTTTCTGTCCACCCGAGATTTCATTGGGGTATTTGTCCTTGAGCTCATAAATTCCCAGTTCTGTAGCTACTTCCTGAAATTTTTGGTTGGCTTCTTTTTTAGGCGTTTTGGTGATGGATAAGGGTAAGAGAATGTTCTCCTTCACGGTTAGCGTATCCAGCAGATTATACTCTTGAAAAATAAAGCCTAAATGCTGTTTGCGAAATTCAGCCAGTTGCTTTTCTTTCATTTTCGTCATTTCGATATCATTGATTTTAATGGAACCTTGGCTCACTTTATCAATAGAGGAAAGAACATTCAGCAGTGTGGTTTTACCTGAGCCGGAGGCTCCCATAATACTGACAAATTCCCCTTCTTCAATGACGATATCTATTCCCTTCAAAACCTCCTGCATATTTAACTTATTACCGTAGCTTTTATGAATTTTATGGGCTTCTAAAATATTCACTTCGATGCACTCCTTATTGTTCTTGTAGCCTTATTATAAAAATAGAGCCGATGTTTTTCCTTTGATTGGGCGAACAATACATAAAAGCATGTGACATCTCTGTCACATGCTTACCATACTCACGAAATCATTTCGTTTGGGGAAAATTAAAGTGAAGGTAGTACCCACGTTCGGTTTGGAGTGCACATCTATATGTATGAGCAAGGACTGGGCTGCCTTTTTCGTTAAATATAACCCCATGCCCGTTGAAGTATGATCAGAATGTTGGGTTGTGGAGGTAAAACCTTTCTCGAAAATACGGGGTATATCCTTCGGATCAATACCGCGCCCAAAGTCTTGAACTTCAAGTTGTATTCGATCCCTCTGTTCATAGCTGTGAATGATAATATCACTGGCATCGCTATATTTGATGGCATTGGTTAAGAGCTGTCTGATGATAAAGGCCAGCCATTTGGCATCACTCAGCACTTCCATGTGCTCCAATTGGATGTCAAAACCGATCCCTTTTTGGATGCACCATGACTGTAATGCTTTGATTTCATTAAAAACCAGAGATTTTAAATTCACTTGCTCGACATACAGATCATTTTCAATAAAGGATATGCGTTTGTGATGGAGCTGCTGATCCAGCAGTAAGTGGATTCGTAGCCATTCATAGGTTAACTGAGCTTTTAGGGGCTTATCGTCCAACCGCTCAATCATCAAATGCATGGTGGTCAAAGGCGTTTTTACCTCATGAATCCAGGATAATAGTTCATCTTTTTCATGTTCAAGTGTCAATTGATTTTGCGAGATGATCTGTTGTAACCGTTCGGTCTGGTCAGTGATTTTTTGTTCAATGATTTGCTCAAACGGACTCTCCGGTTCGCCTATACCCGTTAGTTCAAGAGGGCTCCTCCATTCTTCTAGTGTTGTATAGAATTTGGTTTCCTTGGGATAGCGAATGATTAAAAAAACCAAGAAAATCATCATGGATAAGAAGACGATATAAAGGATGGGCATTAACGGAATTGCTGCATCCACATAAGCAATGAACAGGATCAGAAATTGCTGGCATACAAACAGTAGAATCCAGCTCCGCCTCTCTATAAGATATTTTTTAATCATAGGAAGGTGCCTCTTCTGTAGCCATGTAGCCTTGCCCGACTTTCGTTTCAATGAAACGGCCCAAATCCAGCTCGTCTAATTTTTTACGCAGGCGGTTCAAGTTGACGGTCAGGGTATTGTCGCTGACAAAACGTTCATCATCCCAGAGGCTTTTAATTAATTCCTCTCGTGCGACAATTTTATTTTTTTGTTCGATTAGCAACTTCAAAATAAAAATCTCGTTCTTGGTTAATTCGATGGAGCCAGCCTCATTGGCTACTACATTTTTTTCATAATCGACCGTCGCTCCACACCATGTTTTCAGGGAGACGGGTTCTGTATTGTAATTATATACGCGGCGGAGTGTCGCCTGTAATTTTGCAATGAGTACATCAAAATGAAACGGTTTTTGGATAAAATCATCCGCTCCAAGCTGCATCGACATCACCATATCCGTAGGATGATCCCGTGACGATAAGAAAAGGATGGGGACGTTAGAGTGGGATCGAATCATTCGACACCAATGAAACCCATCAAATTTCGGCAATTGAATATCTATCACGACCAGATCAGGCTTTATCGTTGTGAATTCCTGAATGACTTTATTAAAGTCATGGATGCCATGCACATCATAGTTCCATTGAGTTAACCGATCCTTCATTTCATGGAACAAAGTTTCATCATCTTCAATTAGTAAGATTTTGAACAACGATTTCACCACTTTTTACTTTTTTTGGCTTTTGGAAAATTCGATTCCAGTCGCTTATTGGATTTTGCAAACTCCTCTTTTATAAAGTGTATAGCAAAAATTGTGTATGTGCTACATGGTGGACTCAACTTGATATTGCGATAATCTACTGTTAATAGTTGAGGTTTATAGTGGGTTTATATTGATTATCTCATATATTTTAAAGGATGGATGCAATGATGGGAATTCACACGTATTTTCGGTCGCTAAATGAACTGGAAAGAATCATCCGTTGTCCGGGTAAGTTTAAATTTGAGGAACACAGCGTATCGGCTCATTCCTGGAAAGTGGTGCAATATGCCAAAACGCTGGCTGATATTGAAGAAAGAAATGGTGTCAGTATTGACTGGAAAAAGCTATACGAGATTACGAGCAGTCACGATTACGGGGAGATTTTTATTGGAGACATCAAAACGCCAGTTAAGCATTCCTCTAAGGAACTACGGCTATTAATCCAGCAGGTCGAAGAAGGTATGGTTGAGTATTTTATTGAAGAGAATATTCCCGAGGATTTTAAAGCCATTTTTCGCAAACAGCTAAGGGAGGGTAAAGATGATTCTGTAGAAGGTTTAATCCTTGAAGTTGCGGACAAAATGGATCAGGTGTACGAGGCATTTGCTGAGCTTCAGCGGGGAAATACTGAAAAGGAATTTATAGTCATGTACCGTAATGCACTTGTGAAAATCAAGAATATTCAATTACACTGCGTTAATTATTTTTTGGAAAATATCCTGCCCGATATGGTCAAGGAAGAAACGCCCTCATCCATTGATATCAAAAAGATTACGGAAGAAGCCTTAGCTTTGTAAATGAATTCCCCTACCGTCCAGAAGCTACTGAAGCGCTTCTGTTCATACATAATAATTCCCCTTTCAAAACCAGACAACGCTTGACTTCAAGTTAACTTTAAGTAGTAACATACGGAATGTGACGTAGTGATTAGGAAATGCGATGACTATTCTAACAATTGAGGAGTGATACAAATTGAAAAAGAAACAACTGGGTAACAGCGACCTTCAAGTATCTGCACTGGGTCTGGGCTGCATGGGAATGTCCGAATATTACGGTGAGTTGAATGATCAGGAGTCGATCAAAACGCTTCATCGTGCGCTGGAGCTAGGGATAAACTTCTGGGATACTGCCGATGTCTACGGTGTGGGGAAAAATGAAAAACTGATTAGCCAAGTTTTACGGAGCCGCCGTGACGAAGTGGTGTTAGCTACTAAATTTTCTATTATGCGTGGGGAAGATGGCGCATTTATGGGGGTAAGCGGCCGTCCCGAATACGTAAAAGAGGCATGCGACCGCAGCTTGCAAAGACTGGGAGTAGATGTGATTGATTTGTACTACCAGCACCGTGTCGATCCGAATGTACCTATCGAGGAAACGGTGGGTGCGATGAGTGACCTGGTTCAGGCGGGAAAAGTCCGCTATTTGGGGCTGTCCGAAGCTTCTCCTGGGCTCATTCGACGCGCTCACAAGGTACATCCGATTACAGCCCTGCAAACGGAATACTCCTTATGGAGCAGGGAAGCAGAAGATGAAGTTATACCGACGTGTAAGGAACTGGGCATCGAATTTGTGGCCTACAGTCCACTTGGACGCGGCTTTTTGAGCGGGCAAATTCAGAAGTTTGATGATTTTGCTGAAGATGATTTCCGTCGCTCTGTGCCACGTTTTCAACCTGAGAATTTCCAGAAAAATCTGGATCTCGTGCAGCATGTTAGGGACCTTGCTGCCCAAAAAGGGGTCAAACCTTCTCAACTGGCGTTGGCATGGCTGCTTGCGCAAGAGGGAATTGTACCGATTCCGGGAACCAAGCGGGTTACGTATTTAGAGGAAAATGCAGGAGCAGTTGATGTTGTTTTGTCCGCAGAAGAAATGGAGACTATTAACGCAATCATCCCCAAAGGAATGGCAGCAGGCCTTCGTTACCCGGCCGAGCGGATGCCAAATTGGCAAGCCGAATAATGAAGATAATGAGATAAACCCAAAGCCGTCTTTCACGCGAATCGGCGTGAAAGGCGGCTTTGTGGGTTTCATAGATTAGCAAGAACATACTTTTTCTTTTTACAAAACGGGAGCTTGCAATGCAGTATTGATATTTTGCAGATCCATCGAAAGCTGCTCTTTTACGTTCCAAGGGTGATACCAGCCGCGTTCAATCATGTATGTGGAAATTTGCTCATGCGTATCAATAGCTTCATCCAGTTGCTTTGTAAGAATTGCCTTAATTTCTGGAGTTCCCGCTTCTGTTACGGCCATAGCGTAATTTCTCACACCGCTTTTGGCCGCGTTCAGAAAATCAGCTGCAATGACTTGGTCCGTTAAGGTATGCAGTCCGGTCAAATGCTCCAACAGTGTATTCATGGCTTAACCTCCTGTGAAATGGCTTGATCTAAGAGGGTGCCGAGTTCTTGTAATTGGCGGGTCGATAAGTCAACATCCTGCTGTAATATAGCTTTGAGAGTCGGATCAGAGATTAATGCTTGCATTGTTTTGGACTTGGTAAGACATACTGCTTTGAACGCTGACAGTTCATGGACTTCAAGGGTTTCATGCAGGCCATACACCATATGACGTTTACCTCCAATACTCCAATATATAGTTAAGGTTTAAGTACCACTTTGATGCAATTGTCTTGTCTGGTATCGAAAATTTCGTATCCACGTTTGGCGTCGCTTAACGGAATGACGTGTGTAACAACGTCTCCGGGGTCCACCTTTCCCGTATCAATCAGCTCATACATATATGGCATATAGTGAATAACGGGAGCCTGTCCCGTACGTAAATTAACATTTCGCTGAAAAATGTCTCCCAAAGGAAAACCGTTATATCGTCCGCCGTATACCCCGGTAACTTGAATGGTCCCGCCTTTGCGGACAGCTTGTGTGGCTATGACCAATCCTCCTAAAGCTCCACCGTGAAGTTTGAGACCAGAAGCCAAGGATTCCAGCGGAGACATTTTACCGCTCATGCCGGAGCAATCAATAACTACGTCCGCGCCTCCTTTGGTCATCTCCTTCAGGTAGTTGCCAACGTTTTCTTGCGTTTCCACATTAACAATCTCCACTTGATTTGTACGCTTCGCATGTTGCAGACGATAATCCAGATAGTCTGCCGCAATGACTCGTTTTGCCCCTTTGAACCAGGCGAACTTTTGCGCTAACAAACCTACCGGCCCACAGCCAATAACAATGACAGTATCCCCCTTCTTCACTCCGGCATTATCGACGCTCCAAAATGCAGTAGTCATGGCATCAGCAATCAGGCAAAGCTTCTCGTCAGGATGTTCACAACTCTCCGGAATTTTGAAGTGAGTGAAGTTGGCAAAAGGCACACGTAAATATTCAGCTTGTCCACCCGGATATCCACCGGTTGTTCCTGAATAGCCGAAAAAACCGCCCATTTCTCCATGCTCATTAGAATGATCACATTGGCTTTCCAATTGGTTTTTACAATAAAAGCATTCACCGCAGGCTATGTTGAACGGAATGATTACGCGGTCTCCCTTTTTCAAGTTGGTTACGCCGCTGCCGACTTCCTCTACAACCCCCATCGGTTCATGACCGATTACATAATTTTCTTGTAAGTTCGGAATCATTCCGTGAATGAGATGCAGATCTGAACCACAAATAGCGGTTGTCGTCAGTCTGACAATCGCATCGTCGGCCTTTTGAATACTCGGGTCTGGAACATCTTTAACCACCACGTTTTTGATACCTTGGTAGGTCACTGCTTTCATGCCTGGTTTCCTCCCATATGTTCGTCCGGCGTGCGATCAAACATACCTTTGCGGGTGGTATCGTCTGGGAACAGTTTCATTTTACTGATGTCCACCGTCTTGTTGGCTGATAGTTGATCCAATTGATACTGCTTTTGCAGATCATAGGGATGAAACCATTTTTTTCGTACCATAAGATCAGTGATTTCCTGATGAAACGCGATGCCTTGATGCAATTGAGTGCGCAACAGAGTTCTAGCATCTGGAGAGACGGTTTCCGTCAAGGCTATGGCTGTATTTCGAACCCCTTCCTTGACGCGAATCAGAAAGTCCATCGCAAATGTCATGTCTGCCATTTCCGGCATATTTAATGAGTTTTTTGGATCCACATAATCCATTCTTGCGGACTGGGTCTGATTTAATGTCACATCATTTCACCTCAACTTAAAATTGGTGTTGGTCGGAATTCTGGAACAGGTGCCTGAAACGGTGCTTTAACATACAATGCTTGCAAATCGGCAATAGCTTGTATAGATTGCTGAACATCTTTTTCCATTAAATCCTTTAGCTCTTGATCGAATACTAAGCCCTGCATTAATTTGGACTTAGCTAAGCATAACGTTTTAAAATTAAGCGCTTCGTGGATCTCTAGGGACTCATGCGCCGCTAATGCAGACTGTTGGCTTATCATAGGATCACCTTTCTTTTATGATTCTCAAAGGTATGTTGTCCAGCGTAACTTTGTTTATTCAGAGCTATGAAAAGGTTGGGTTACCGAACGAGGGGGACTCTTTTGGAAGAACAGCGAGCTATTCCAGTAAGGCCTGTGCTCTTGAGTCTCCTTAAGCATACAAAGGTTGGTGCTATTCCCCTTCAACCTTGCCAAGCGATTTTTTGGCCGGACCTTCAATGACTTCGCCTTGATATGAAAAGCGTGAGCCATGACAAGGGCAATCCCATGTTCTTTCCGCCTCATTCCACTCGACTTCGCAACCCATATGGGTGCATGTTGTGTCCACTAGGTGTAATGCTCCTTGTGGGTCGCGGTATGCGCCCGCTCTTTTGCCGTTCACCCGAATGACCGCCCCTTCGTCGTGCTGCAGTTCTTCGGCTTTTTTGTAGTTGATCCCCAATTTCCCAGCAATCAAATGTTTAGCCACATTCGCATTTTGAGTCACAAATGTTTTAATGTCAGGGTCCATATGAAATCTTGAAGGGGAGAAAAGATCCTGATACGGGCTTTCCTCTCTGGTAATCAGATTCGTATTTAATAAAGCCGCCGCTACACTTGTGGTCATCCCCCATTTTCTATACCCCGTAGCAACGAGGATGTTAGAAGTGTTAGATAGTTCCTGCCCAATATAAGGGAGTTTGTCTAGCGTATACAAGTCTTGGGCCGACCAGCGATAAACGATCTCCTTTAATCCAAATGTTTGCTCCGCAAACTTTTGTAAAGCTTCATAGTACTGGAAAGTACAGATTCCTTGTCCCGTTTTGTGGCCTTCCCCACCGACGATAACCATCGGTTCTCCGTTTATTAGTACAGAGCGAAGCGAACGTTTGGGGGTTTCCGCACTTAGGTACATACCACCCGGATAGGTTTTGTCCGTCTTGACCGCTAGTACATAAGATCGCTCGGCATGCAATCGCGCAAAATAAAGACTGTTTGGATCATTGAACGGAAAATGCGAGGAGGATACGACATAGTTGCAGGTGATTTTGTGCCCGTCGCTTGTATTAATAATGGAGGGGGTTCCCTTATCCACACCTACAACGGTGGTCTGCTCATAAATCTTCCCGCCTTGCCGGATGACTTGATTGGCTAGATACCTTAAGAAAGGAATCGGATTAAACTGAGCTTGGTTTTCCATCATAATAGCTGCTTTAGTTGAAAAGGGCAGAGGCGTTTGTTCGATATAACTTCCCGGGATGCCAAGTTCCTTGTAAGCTTTATATTCGTCGTTGATTTTTTCCACATGCGTATCCGCACATGTATAAACGTAGGCATCTTCTTCTGTAAATTGACAATCGATATGGTACTCTTCTACCGTTTGTCTGATAAATTCAAGAGCATCGCGGTTAGCTTCATAATAGAGCCGGGTTTTTTCCTTGCCAAAATGTGAAAGAAACTCGCTGTAGATCAAATCATGTTGTGCGGTAATTTTGGCGGTCGTATGGCCCGTTGTTCCATGAAGTATCCGCCCTGCGTCGACGACTGCGACGTTTAGTCCTTTTTTAGAAAGTAAATAAGCAGTGGTAATACCAGTAATCCCCGCACCTACAATGGCAACATCCACCTGAATATCTTCACTAAGTTTGGGAAAGTTGGGGATGTCAGTTGAAGCTAACCAATATGATTCGGGAAATTGCGGAAATGTGGTACGAGATTCGCCTTGTGTCATTTTTACAAATACCCCTTTGATTACAATTTATGTATATTGTTATCATTGTGGGCTTTTATATTCACTAAACGACTCTCTTTAGTATTTTTTTGATACGGAGGGAGTGATGGAAAAGAAACAAAACCGTCCTTAACGCGGATCGGCGCGAAAGGCGGCTTTGTAGGTTTACATATACAGCTAAGGACGTGGCTTAAAAATGCCGAAAGGACGCCCGACGGGCAGGAATGTACGGCCAAAATGAGCATTCAGAACGGCAGCTCCTGTACCATACAGTGAGAGCAGACCAATGCCCATTTCAGCATAAGCGGCGATGGTATGGAACACCTCTGGGGCAACGCCAAATGCATCGAAGCTAAGACCGAGGAACAGAAAATCAATCAACACAAAAATAAAGAATAAAACCTTATGCGTCTCCATCGCTCCAATGGTCATGAAAAGCGTAAAGATGAGATAGCCCGCAAAGGCAAAGCCGAGCTGTTTGCCATCTACAGCAGATGCCAGCTCTGAGCCGAATACTCCCATTTTAATCATCCAGCTACTGGCTACAGCCAACCAGAAGAAGGCGTAAGCACCAAATGCCGTCATGCCGAAGGTGTTGTTATGTTTTGCATCCTGAATGGAAGCAAATAGCTGTGCAAAAGCACCGAGAAATATAGCCCAAGGGATGATGAAGCTTAAGCCTTCGGTGAGGCCAAGCTTTTGGGATGAAGCCACAAGCGTTACAATAGCCAAGCCAAACAGGCCGATCGCACTCGGATCGGCCGTTATGATTTTTACGTTAGAATGAGATTCATTTTGCATAAAAAAATAGGAGCCTCCAATAATGTTCAAGTACGCGTCAATCTGCCGATGCCAGAATCACACTGACATATTGTAACGGAAACCGACGTACTCGCATAGTAGGTAAGTTATAAAATTTCTACCGATCTGTCTTGTGATGGGGCAAGGATTATTAAATGGTGTTACCGCAGGATTTGTGATAATATTTACACCTATATAGAATGAGGAAGTGACATAGTGATTAATATAACAATTCCAACTCCGGATATCACGATTACCAAACAGGTTAACCCTGAGCTTAGCCATATTTACGGATTTACCGACTTTCACCTGATCCCTAGAGATAAGGCTGGTATCTTTATGTTCTACAACACCCAGGAGGAATTGCTGTTTGTTGGTAAAGCAAGAAAGCTGAGACAAAGAATCAAAAAGCATTTTGAAGATACCGTATCGCCGATCAAGGACAAGCGGAACGAAGTAGCGATTATTGAGGTTTGTATTGTGGAAGATGCAGTAGAGCGAGAAATTTATGAAACCTACATCATCAATTCACAAAAGGCTAAATATAACGTCGAAAAAGTATTTTTTAAGTAATGGAGTAACTTCCATATGAAAAAAGAGCAATAAGTCGCAGTGACTGTACTGCCCTTATTGCTTTTTTGTATTTCTGCATTTTTGATCCTTCCAGAGAGGGGCCGTGGTATGAATAAAACAGATCGTATGCTAGCGATCTTGCTAGAGTTGCAGCGTAAGGATATTGTACGAGCCGAGGATTTGGCAGCCATATTCGAAACGAGTGTGAGGACCATCTATCGAGATATTCAGGCTCTAAGTGAATCGGGCGTACCGATTGTAGGAGCACCGGGCATTGGATATTCCTTGATGGAGGGGTACTTCCTGCCCCCCTTGAGCTTTACCGCAGAAGAGGCTGTGGCGTTGCTAATCGGAACGGATTTTGTCGAACAAAAATTTGATACAGACTACGGTATCAAGGCGCAAACTTCCCGCAGGAAGATTGAAGCCATTTTACCGGAGAACGTTCGCAGGGAAGTCTCCCGGGTGCGTACGACCATCAGACTGCTCGCGGTGGGTGAAGGAGCAAACCATAGAGAGAAAACCTATTTGGAAACGCTGCGTCTCGCTGTATTGGAAAAACGGAAAGTACAGTTTGGCTACTCCAAAAGAATGCCAGAGGCTGACGGGAATCGTCAAAGTGTGCGTGTGGTCGCTCCTTATGGTCTTGTCCTACTCCGTGGTTCTTGGGTGTTAATTGGGCAATGTGAATTGAGGCAGCAGCTTCGCCATTTCCGTCTGTCACGTATGGACGAGCTTATCGTGCTGGAGGACAGGTTTCAGTTGCCTGTCGATTTTCATTTGCAGGATTACAAGCAAACCGATGACCGTCATGTAACTGTTTGCATACTAGCACGTTCGGATATCGCAGATAAGGTGAAGGAAGCGAACAACTTTTATATGGAGGCCATAGAGGAGCGTGCAGATGGACTACATATACTCTTCCGCGTCAGACAGCCGGAGGAATTACTGCAATGGGTACTTGGATGGGGCGCGGATATGGTTGTGCTGGAGCCTGAGTCGCTCCGGGAGCGGATACGTACAGAAGTGGAAAAAATGTTGAAATGCTACTGACATAATGCTGTCAGTAGCATTTTTGTATAGTAAAGCTACTTTGATAGAGAGGGGCAATGATTAATATATGAATACAACTGAAACATTACAGCGTTTCGAAGAAACGGCACAACACTATCTTCTTGAATTGGACAGCTTTAGCTTGGAGCAACTGCAGTACACACCTCAGGAGGGGCAATGGTCGCTTGGACAAATGTATCTTCATTTGGTGAACTCTGCACTGTATATGCATCTTAAGAACATTGATCTTTGTCTACAGCCTAATGGGGAGACAGGAGTTAAAACGGAGGCAGGCACGGCCATTTTTAATCTGGGGAGCTTTCCACCAATGCGTATCCAAGTTCCACCATCCCCGCAGTACACTCCCCAACAACCCACTAGCAAAGAAGAAATTGTGGAGGGATTAAACGTCGTGATCCGCAAGATGAGAGAGATTGAGCCAACCGTTGGGAAATCAACAGGGCCGTCTACCGTCTCTCATCCCAGATTCGGCGCGCTGAATGCTGGAGAGTGGTTTTCGCTCATCGAGATGCATTATCGTCATCATCTTTTGCAGAAGGAGCGCTTGAAGCACGCAATAGCCGATTAATCGTCTCCCGACGCAGCCCTATAAACTGGCCGATTTCCTCCTGCGTCAGCACGTCCGTTAACGTGGCGGGTGCGATGTAGGAGTGGAACCAGCGTTGAAGCTTCCGAAGCTTCTCGGCAGGTGACACCTCGGTGAGCTGGTCAATTCGTTGCTGCATCATGCGCAACTTGTCCTGTAGCTGCAAAGCGATCTCCCGACATTGAGCTGGGTCTTGCTCCAGCTTTAGATACCATTCTTTTTGCGACAAAACCCCAATCTCAGAGGTTACCAACGCCACCGCTGTACCATAATAAGGATTGGGGCTGATCAGGGAGTGGTGCGGGATGATTTCATCGGGCACAATCACATTAACTAAAATTTGCGAGCCGTCTTCATGGACTCGGACAATTTTTAACAAGCCGCTCTTTAAGTGATATAAAGGACCGGATTCTCCTTGTCGAAATAAGGTCTCGCCTTTGTGTAATATCATGAACGTAAACAGCCTCCATTCCATGTATTCCAGCTTTTAGATGAACCCGCCATTGACGCGGATCGTCTGTCCGGTAACCCACTGTGATTTGGCGCTGACCAGGAACTCAATCACATCAGCGATATCTTCCGGTTCGCCGAGCCGACCCATAGCATTCATTTTTTTCATGCCTTCGATTTGCTGCTCGGTTTTTCCTGCTTGGAAAAGCTCGGTGTTCACAGGACCGGGAGCCACGGCGTTGATCGTAATTTGCTTGCTTCCGAACTCCTTGGCTAGCTGACGTGTAAATTGCTCCACTGCGCCCTTGGTACCTGCGTATACGCTATATGCCGGGAACATTTGTCCGATTACGGATGTGGACAGGTTCACGATTCTTCCGTAGTCCTCCATATATTTCATGGCTTGCTGACAGGCAAAGAAAGTACCCTTTACATTCAGTGCGAATTGTTTGTCAAAATCAGCTTCGGTTACCTCAGCCAGAGGTTGGGTGATCATCAGCCCAGCGTTGTTAACCAGAATATCCACTTTACCAAATTTAGCAATCGTATTTGTAAATAATGCTTCAATATCACTCATTTTGCCCAGATCAGCGTGAAGTGCTATGGCTTTGCCGCCTTTTTGGATAATGCTCTCCATGACTTCTTGGGCTTTGTCCGGACTGCTGGCATAATTGATGACTACATTAGCGCCTAGATCAGCCAGTTGCTCGGCAATGGCACGTCCAATCCCTCTGGAGGACCCGGTGATAATTGCTGTTTTTCCGTCCAAATGCTTCATATGTGTTCAGCCCTGCTTTCCATATCTATTTTAAGTGATTCCTTTTTCTAAAAGCGTCCACACATCCGAAAACTCCTGATTAATCACAGGGCTCTTCCATTCGTAAGCATGAGCGGGGTGATGAAAACGGGCTGTGGCATAGAAAAGGGTACGCGCCAGTTGGGCTGGCTGATCTGATATGATGTCCCCGCGTGCAATGATATCAGCGAGATGATCCACAATGTGGGCGATATGCTGGTCGATTAAATCAGCGGCTTGCTCGGTGACCCTCGTATACATCTCGAACATTTCCTCGTCGTCGCGAGCATAATACTGTTTGAGTTCAACCAAGGTCTGTATATATCGTTTTAAATGTGGCGTTCCCAGTATAGATGAATTCTGACAGACCTCCGTTAACGGGCCAATAATCTTTTCATTCAGCCATTTCTCGGTCACGCCTTCAAGAAGCTCGGCCTTACTTTTAAAGTGTCGGTAAATGGTGCCATGACTTACTCCCAATACTTTGGCAACATCGGTTACGGAGGTTTTGGCTACACCAAAACGCCTAAGTGTGTCTTCAGTAGCAATGAGAATCTGTTCCTTGGTTAGCACATCTGAGGATTTTTCCATAGGGACACGGTCAAGTACCGTGTGAGTCACCTCCTTGAAGTCAGGATAACACAAAGAGTATCAAATGACAAATATTCGTTTTTGTCATTTAATACTCTTTTTTTAAAGAATCCAAAGAAGTGAACGGAAAAATTACAATAGCGATTCGATGACAGGATCAATGGCAGAGGGCTCCGTTGTTACTTCAAATCTCCCTTTTACCTGGCCATCGCGATCGACCAAGAATTTAGAAAAATTCCACTTGATACCGTCGCCAGCGTATATTTCTGGATACTTATCCCGCAGGAAATCCTCCATCCATTGACCGTCTTTGGTTTGGGTATCGAAGCCTTGAAACGGTGCCTGTTGGGTCAGATATTGAAATAAAGGATGAGGAGATGAGCCTCTTACATCTGTCTTCTCAAAGAGCGGGAAGGTTACTCCATGGTTAATTTGACAGAATCCCTGAACCTCCGAATTGCTACCTGGCTCTTTTTCATTGAATTGGTTACAAGGAAACGCGAGGATTTCAAAGTCTTGTTCCCTCCGTCTCTCGTAGAGCCTCTGCAGATCCGCGAATTGACTGGAGAAGCTACACTTGCTGGCTGTGTTTACAATGAGGAGAACCTTTCCTCTGTAGTCTGAGAATTCAATCGGTTTCCCGTTAATTGAGGTTGCTTGAAAATCATAAATAGACATGTTAACGTTCCTCCTCACGTTATTATTTAATACATCATATATCCAGAATTATTATTGGTCTAATATATTATTAGGATCAACTTTATAGGTATTTACAATAACTTCGTCTTGCAGAACACATTGTCCATCTCTCTCTTGAAATCAAAGAAGATTCGCCTTAAAGAAAGTAGGAGATTTGCCTCTTTCATAGCAAACTGTGGCATTCGCCGTTACCAAGATAGAATATAGATGCATATTCATGTAATGTGTGCAAAAACCCAACAGAATCGAGGGATATTCGTGCCCATTGGAAAGATGATTCAATACAAGGAAATGCAACAACATCCCATTTTACGTTCTCACTTGCCCGAAACCCGCTGGATCAGTAATGCAAGGACTTTACGGATGCTGGATACCTATCGCACAGTCTTTATCAAGCCTAATTATGGGAGTGGAGGAACTGGCATCATACGTGCGAAAAAGCTGGGGAGGAAGTATGAGGTTCGTTGTGGCTCCAGTCGCAGAGTCGTTAGATCCCACGCCGTAAGAAGAGCAGTTAGAACCTATCGGAGACCTCATCGTCGTTATTTGGTACAGCAAGGACTTAAGTTAGCCAAGTACAGAGGTTCCATTTTTGATGCCAGAGTGTATATGCAGAAGCCGGAATCGGAATGGGTCATTTCAGGAATAACCGGTCGTGTCGCTGCACCTCGAAAAGTCGTTACCAACTATCGGAAGGGAGGACATGCGGCGCCGTTGTCCAAAGTGCTTTTAAGGGTCTTTAAAAATGACAGAATAAAAATGAAAGAGATTCTGGACCAGATCATCGAGCTTTCTAGAATCATTGCCGACACGATAGATAAAAATCATCCGGTTCGCGAGTTGGGCATCGATCTTGCTATTGAAAAGAGCGGTCAAATCTGGATTATCGAGGCTAATCCGCATCCCGGACATATGTTGTTCAGGCAGCTCCCCAATCACAAGATGATTCGCAACATTTTGAGAAACAAACGTCGTATTCATCATTAGGATAAAGTTTTTGAAATCATTCATTGATAAGAAAAGGAGGAGAACGCCCAAGCAAAGATGCGGGAGCGTTCTCCGTTTTTTTTGTTAAATGACTGACGGATTTGAGACGAAGCTTTTATGTTAAAATGTGTCCGCCATCCACATGAAGGACGGTTCCGGTCACAAACTGATTTTGAATCAAATAAAGTACACCTCGTGCAACATCCTCCGCAAGTCCAACTCGCTTCACAGGAAGCTTATGCGCGACCGTATCATAGAATTGATTACGCGTATTTTCAGGCATTTTGCTGCGGGAAGGTGTATCAATAATGCCGGGTGAGACGACATTCACGCGGATGGGAGCAAGTTCTAACGCCAAGATTTGACCAAGATTCGAAACCGCTGCATTCACAGCACCGAGCGCAGAGGATCCAATCATCGGCTTGTATGCCACCACTCCTGAAAATAAAGTAATGGAACCCTTGGTTGAGAGTTGGGAAGCCCCGTATTTAGCTGCATAATATTGGCCCCAAAATTTGTTTTCGAATAGCTTGCGGGCTTGATCCGTCTCCAACTGAAGGAATGACCCGCCTGATGTTTCTGCGGCGCTAACGATAAGATGATCATAGGGACCGACTTTTTCGAAGAAAGATTTTACCTGCTGCTCATCTGACGTGTCCAGCACATATATTGCAGCACGAGGGCCCAGCATTTCTTTGGCCTTGTGCAATTTATCCTCCGAGCGGCTGGCGATTACCACTTCCGCTCCAAGCGAAATGACTTGCTTAGCTGTTTCTAAACCGATACCTGAGCTTCCACCAATAATGACAATCTTTTTGTTTTGCAAATGGATTACCTCCTCGTATTAGAGAAAACATGACTTGCTTGCTACAGCGATATTGTATATGTAGTAAGTTTATTTAGGGAAGTAGTGATATTTAATTCATATAGTTTCCTAAAAGGAACTATTGTGATACCATTGGTTTTAACAGATGATTTTTGGAGGAGTTCCCATGCATGCCCAAGAACCTATTGAATTGACCAAAGGAATACCAGGCAAGCCGTGCCCTATTGCCCAAACACTTGATTTGATCGGAACGAAATGGACTTTTTTAATCATCCGCGACCTGCTTATCGAAGGAACACTGAGATTCAGCCAACTTCAGAAGTCCATGAAGGGGATTAGTCCCAAAACACTTTCCCTACGCCTGAAGGAACTTGAAGATAATGGTCTGTTAGAAAGAAAGGTATATGCCGAGGTTCCACCGCGAGTTGAATATTCGTTAACGGAAAAAGGGAAGCGACTGGAAAGTGTTTTTATTGAGCTGAAGAGATTTGGCTTAGATTTAGAAGCAGATCATTGAGGGATATGACTGCAACATTCCGAGGTATCGTTGAGCTGAACGATGCCTATTTCTTATATATATAAAGGGAAGCGCTTACTATAAAGTTCACAGAAAGTTCACTTATGTGGAGGTTTCGACTATTTATATAATTACCAAGGTACACAGAAGGGATGATGGAATTGCCAACAACGAAGAAAGAAGATTTTTATTTTGGTTTAATGATGTGCTTGGGGATGGTCGTATTCATGACATTTTATAATCTATATACAAATGACTTGATTGGCACAATATCTCTAAAAGTAATGTTTCTTCAATTTATTTTATGTTTTGTCATTGCTTTCGTATTGGAATTATTTATTGTCGGTCCACTAGCAAAGAAAATAGCCTTCTCATTACCATACGACAAATCTAAAAAGGTATTTGTGATTCTGTCCCTTTCATGCTGTATGGTCATTGGAATGGTTCTTTGTATGTCACTTTATGGATTGGGGACAGCTTACTTTTTTAATGGTCTTTCGGGAGACTCATTATTTAAAAATTACTTGTCTTTAGTTTTTAAGAATTTTATTTTTGCTTTCCCTCTGCAGCTCTTAATTGTAGGGCCGCTTGTTCGGTACTTATTTGCTAAATTCGTGAAAGGTACACGAATTGCGGTATCTTTAAGCTAAAACGTAGTCAACGACGGTATACGATAGCTCAAAAGCCGCCTTCTGTCTGAGAAGGCGGCTTGTTTTTTACGCAGAAGTCTCAGTATCTTTAAAGTGTTTGTCCGCTGTCCACCGTAATAATCTGGCCTGTCATGGCTTCCTGTTCCAAAGCAGAGCAGATCATGCTGGCAATATCCTCCGGCGTAGAAATGCGCTGTAGGAGCAAATGAGGAAACAGTTGCTTCATTTGTTCTTCCCTGCCTGCCCACCATCTTGTCGCTACGGCTCCCGGCACGATGCAATTGACGCGAATATCCGGTGCTAGTGCTCGTGCTAAAGATTTGGTCAGCCCGTGGACGGCCGCTTTGGATACCGCATAGGGAAGAGAGGAACCTAGCCCTGTTTGCCCTGCTATACTTCCCAGATTGACGATAGCCCCTTGTTTACTACGCTTCATAAAAGGAGCTACGGCTCTGGCACAGTAAAACATGCCTTTTACATTTACATCAAATAGATCATCCCATACCTCTTCCGTGGCTGCCTCCAGATCATCCATAGGAATGTGATGTGTAATGCTAGCGTTATTCACGAGTATATCAATCGTACCGAATTGCTGGACAATCTGGTCAACCATAATTCGAACTTCCTGATCTCGGGAAACATCTGCCTGTAATGCGATAGCACGTCCACCCTTTTCAAGGATCATACGTACAGTTTCCTCAGCATCGTTTTTAGAGCGGGAATAGTTTACGACTACCGTAGCTTTTCGATCTGCCAAGGCCATACATGCGGCTCTCCCAATTCCTGTACCTCCACCTGTAACCAGTGCTACTTTTTGCTGTAAATCCATAGATATTCGCTCCTTCTCCAACCAGTTCATTTTGCGTCTGAAAATAATATGATCTGATATGTATCATTGTAGAGGATGTATTGTGTTCTGTATAATTGAATTAACTGAATTTATGATTCAATAAAATTGAATTAATTGTGTATATAGGAGACTGAGAATGGACATTAAAACGCTCAAAACATTTCAAATGATTGTGAATTACGGGAGTTTTATGCGTGCAGCGGAAGAGTTGAATTATGCACAATCTACCGTGACGATGCAAATACAGAAGCTGGAGTCCGATATGGGAATTCAACTGATCGAACGGGGCAAGAAAATAAAGTTAACTGAAGCGGGCAGGATGTTTTACGAGCAAAGTCTACATATTGTAAAGGATATGGAGCAATTGCATGAAAATATGGACAATCTGCAAAGAGGGACTACAGGTAACATTCGTATAGGAGTGACCGAACCGACTGCCAGTTATCGACTACCAGAAATTTTAAAACGCTTCTTAACCCATTATCCGAATATTCGGGTTTCTGTTGAGTTTGGGAATACCCCTACTTTAAGCGAGCGTATTCTCAAGGGAGATATTGACTTAGCGCTGTGTTCCACACCGGATGTGGGCACAGAGCTATATTTTGAACCTTTATTTAAGGAGAATTTTGTAGTTTTAATACCTGAAAGTCACCCGCTTGCGGAAAAAGAAAACATTGGGCCAGAGGATTTACAGGGGCATCGGTTGCTTATTACATCGGCCACCTGTCCATATCGTCGCAAACTTGAAATGGTCATGAAGGAATATGGAATAACCACGCTAGATACGATGGAGATTGGCAGCATGACGGCTCTGAAATTTTATGTGGAAAGCGGTTTGGGTACTGCCCTTGTGCCACAAATTCTGGTCAGTCCTATCCCGGCAGGAGTAGCGGTGAGGGAATTAAGCGGCAGCCTGATCGATATGACTTTCGGCCTTCTTTGCAAAGCAACAGACTATCCGCTAAGGCTGGCAAGCTCAAGGCTATATTCTGTGTTGAAGGAGGAGCTTGGGGAATGGTCCTCGGTGCATTGAGCTAGAGTAGCGAGTATGCAGGGAATTGTGTTTTCTGTCACCTTATGATGTAAATGCAGTACGGTATAAAACCGACTGCGATACGCAGTCGGTTCGGTTTGTTTACTTTTTCTTAATCGGAATCCAAACTTCACTTCGGTAGTCTTCAGCATGTGAATCTCCCATAGTATACACTTCCAGTTCCGGGCCGCCTGAATGCTCATAATTACTGGCAGGGAACCATTCCTGAAAAATTCTTTGCCATACCTTTTGGATCGAGTGAGGCATAGGGCCGATGGATGTAAACACTGCCCAGGTTGAAGCCGGAATGGTTCTGGATTCCAGCCCATTCGCGGTCGCTACGTCTTCGCTGCCTTCTGCGGCGATTAAGTAACTAAACGTCTCCTCCCCATGTTTCATGTCCAAGCATATACCGAGTATATCGTCGCCTGTCCCCAAGGCATGAATACGATCCGATGTACCATCCGCATTCAGTTCGTTCCAGAATTTTGGGATTTCTCGAAGATTATCGCCGTTCTTAGTGGTGACTTGAATGGACTTACCAATGACCGTAAAGGCCGCTTTCTCTACAATTTTGTAATCCATTTCCTGATCTCCCTTCAACGATAGATGGAAGGTGATGCGTGGAAAGGCTTTCAGGTTTACCCCAGGGCTTCTGGCCTCAGAGGGAGAAATACCGTGTACCTTCCGGAACGCTTTAGAAAAAGATTCGGGGGAATCATATCCGTATTTGAACGCTACATCCAGCACCTTGGCGGAAGAAAGACTCAATTCCTGAGCAGCCAAGGTCAATCGACGTTTACGCACATATTCTGCTACCGTGACGCCGGTTAGCATATGAAACATACGCTGAAAATGGAAAGGAGACGAATAGGCTGCCTTTGCATTTTCATCGATATCGAGGGGCTGCTGCATTCTCTCTTCCATCAGATCGAGTGCGTTCTTGATCCGAAGCAACCATTCCAACCGCATCACCTTCCTTGGTTGTAATCATATCATTAGGAGTATCTGTAATCCTGTCTTTGCGTGCTCTTGTTGAACAGGTTCTGTCGCCTAGTTTAATGTGGCTTGTACTTGGTTTCAAGACATAATTTTACGCTAAAATTTTGGAGAAACAATGTGCCTGCCCCCTTGTGTTCATAATTAAAATTTGGGACAATGAAAGAGGCGCTTAAATAGCGCAGATTGCTTAAACATGCTATGATGCAATGATGGTTGAGACGAATGGTGCGTGCTTAGTTTTATATAGAGGAAGACGAATTTGAATGTTTTGAAAAGAGGATCGAACATGAAAAAAGAATCCATTTATGGATTAACGCTAGATCAATTGACAGCATGGCTCATCGAGCATGGACATAAGAAATCCCGGGCATTGCAGGTATGGGACGCATTGTACCGGAAGCGGGTTACTGATTTTGCAGCGATGGCAGAGGTTCATGAGGATTGTACTCGCCTGTTGGCAGAGCACTTTTCCATTGAAACACTTGAAGAACACGTGAAGCAACAGTCAGCAGACGGGACGGTCAAGTTCTTGTTCCGGCTTCAGGATGGTAATTTGATTGAGACGGTATTGATGCGGCATAAGTTTGGCTTATCCGTTTGTGTGACTACGCAGGTAGGATGTAACATTGGGTGCAGCTTCTGTGCGAGCGGATTGTTGAAGAAGAGCCGTGACCTGTCCAGCGGTGAAATTGTAGAGCAAATTATGAAGGTCCAGCTGTATCTGGATCAGGAACGTCCGGGCGACCAAGTCAGTCATGTCGTGGTGATGGGAATTGGCGAACCGTTTGATAACTTCGTGAACCTGTCCGATTTCATTCGGGTCATTAAGGATCACAAAGGGCTGGCGATTGGGCCGCGGCATATTACCGTTTCCACAAGTGGACTTGCCGATAAAATCATTGAATTTGCAGATTCCGACCTGCATGTCAATCTGGCGATCTCCCTCCACGCTCCGAATAATGAGATTCGTACTCGCATTATGAAGATCAACCGTGCGATTCCGATTGAGAAACTCATGCAGGCGATTGATTATTATTTGGACAAAACCAATCGTCGGATTACGCTGGAGTACATCCTGCTGAAGGATGTTAATGACGGTAAGGAGCATGCGCTCGAACTGGCTGAGCTGGTGGGCCATCGTCGTAATCTGGCCAATGTAAACCTGATTCCGTACAATCCGGTGGATGAGCATAGCCAATACCAGCGGAGTGAGTCGGAGTCGATTACGGGCTTCTATGATGTGCTGAAAAAACAAGGCATTAGCTGTAGTGTTCGGCTGGAGCATGGAGTCGATATTGACGCAGCCTGCGGACAGCTACGTAGCAAGCAAATTCGCAAGGATGCCAAGGGTAGCCGCAATGCGGAGCGCGAAGCCATTAGTTAAATACACAAGCGTACTCTCTAACAGGAGTACGCTTTTTTATATCACGAGTCGTAGGGCGAAACGTTGCCCTAAAATGTGAAAATAGTCACGTAATAGTTGCTGCTTTTACGTTATAGTGAGTGGTTAGTGGAGGGGTTATATGGCTAACGTAATTTCGAATGTGGCGCTCGTTCCGGGCATCTATGTGATGAAAATAGAGGGAAAGTTTAAAGGGAACATGGGGCAGTTTTACATGCTGCGCAGCGGGACAGGTTATCCACTGCTGCCCAGACCCATCAGCATTTATGATATCGGGGAAGAGAGTATTTCCTTTTTGTACCGGGTTGTTGGAGAGGGGACAAATTTGTTTTCCCAATTACAGCCTGGTCAGGAGATTCAGTTAGAAGGACCTTTCGGAAACGGTTTTCCGCAGGTAGAGGGTAGTTTGGCTTTAATCGGCGGTGGCATGGGTACAGCTCCGTTGCTGTTGGCTGCAAAGTACTACCCGCATGCGCATGTTTACCTGGGGTTTGCACAGCAAGCCTTCGGGGTTGAAGCGTTCGAAGCTGTGGCGGCATCTGTACAGGTCAAGGTAGGGGGAAGCATCGTCGAACAGGTCGATCCGACGCTTTATGCAAATATGTTCTCCTGCGGGCCAACTCCGATGTTGCAAGCACTCGCCATGAAAACGGTGGATACGTCGTCCCGTTTATATATTTCAACTGAAAGACACATGGCCTGTGGTATTGGCGCATGTTTGGGCTGTACGATGCGTACCCGTGGAGGCAATCGGAGGGTATGTAAAGAAGGGCCTGTATTCCCGGTGGAGGAGGTGGAGTTCGATGATCTCCATGGCGTGTAATATTGCGGGTGTACCGTTCAAGAACCCAATCATCATGGCTTCCGGTACGTTTGGATTCGGACGTGAGTATGCGGAATTTTATTCTCCTGAATTATTGGGCGGTATCGTCGGCAAGGGACTAACCCTGCATCCGAAGGCTGGTAATACGGGATCACGAATACATGAGACAGCATCCGGCATGCTCAATAGTGTAGGGCTGGAGAATCCGGGGGTTGCCGCCTTTTTGAAGGATGAACTGGATGACATGACTCACTGGAACACGGCTATTATTGCCAACGTAGGCGGCTCCAATCTGGAGGAATATGTTCAGGCCGTAGCGATGATTACGGAAAACGCGCAAAAACGACGCACGATGAATCGAAGAGGCGTCGATATGCTGGAATTGAACATTTCGTGTCCCAATGTGAAGCAGGGTGGAATGCAATTTGGTATCCAGACGGAGGTAGCGCGGGAGGTTGTGCGTCAGGTGCGCAATGTGACTGCGCTTCCGTTGGTCGTCAAGCTGTCTCCAAACGCAGAGAACATCACGCAGATGGCGGTTATGTGCGAGGAAGAAGGCGCAGACGGAGTTTCGCTGATCAATACATTTTCTGCGATGAAAATAGATATACGCCGGCGTCGCAGTGTCTTCGCCAACACGTATGCTGGTCTTTCCGGCCCGGCAATTAAGCCAATTGCCTTGCGCATGGTTCACCAGGTGGCACAGGCGGTGTCGATTCCGGTGATCGGGATGGGCGGGATTAGCTCGGTAGAGGATATTATTGAATTCACCATGGCAGGGGCCGCTGCCATTCAGGTGGGAACGTACAACTTTGTCCATTTACATGCAGGGGCTGAACTGGTACATGGACTTGAACAATGGATGCAGCGGGAAAAGGTGCAGTCATTGGATGAGATACGGGGAATTTTGTGAATTTGAAACCTTTTAGCATACACTAATTCATATAGAACCGGCTTGTCTTTAAAAGACAAGCCGGTTTTATTTATTTACTGAAATAGCCAAGCTTCAACTAGTGGTTAATATCGCACTTGTTCAAGATGAACGAAATTTGATTTTCCAGTCGATGGATGGCATCCTCGGATGCCTGGTCGTTCGCACCTTGTTCCTGAAGCGCGGCGAGTTCCTGTTTTAGTTGATGAAGATCCTGCCCTGCATTGGCGCAGTTGTAGTTACTTTCGAGATTTTCGATCATCCTATATCCTCCATTTCGTTAGGTATACGTCCTTATTATGGAGAGTTGATACTTCCTTATTCAGCATATTGTCTTAATTCAGATAAAGTTTACGTTGTTGTCGCTGGAATGCATAGAGCTTGCAGATGAAGAAGGAAATTGTCAAACGGTGTCGAATAACAAGGGATTATAGGGAAAGAGATAGGCTCTTTTTCCTAATGGAGAGCTTGACAAAGAAGCTGGGTGATGGGGTTGCGGTTAATAGGTAAGTCGAAGCCGAGACGACAATTCAAAGTTTCGCTACAATTCATGATTATTATTTTGGTTGTTTTAGTTATTATTATTTCCTTAATTATATCCTTGCTTCTCATTCGTAATTTCGTAATTAACCAACATTTTGATAATACGAAGGAAAAACTTTCGGGTATTGCCAAGGTGGTCGCTAGTGACAACGATGTTATTCGTAATGTTGAGCAGGGAGTCCCTGTGAAGCAGATCCAAGACTACTCGCTTGGAGTCATGCACAACGTTAATGTGGATTTTGTAGTCATTCTGAACCACGATTTAATTCGGCTATCTCATCCGAATGCAACGATGGTTGGCAAACCTTTCTCTGATTTGAATGATGCCAGAAGAGCGCTATCCGGTCAGGGACATTTTTCTGAGAATATAGGTATTTTGGGCAAAGGTTACCGATATTTTACGCCGATATTTAATCAACAGCATGAGGTCATTGGCATTGTATGTGTAGGGCTGACCATGAGGACCCTAAATCATGATTTGATGCAGGCGCAGTATACCATTTTTGGGGGGCTGATGCTGGGACTCTTTAGTGGAGTTTTGGGCGCGATCATTCTGGCTCAGAAAATCAAAACGATTTTATTTGGGCTTGAGCCGCAAGAGATAGCAACACGATTGCGCGAAAAAGAAATTATTGAAAATGAGGTCGCTGAAGGAATTATAGCCATTTCGGCGGACAAGAAAATTATGCTCATGAACAAAGAAGCTCAGGCCAAGTACCAACTGGCGAACCAAGAGATAAAAGCCCCGATTGGCGAGCAGCTAGATACCAACTTTTATAACGTACTCTTCAAGAGAGTGTTTGATGATAAGAAGAAGATCAAGGATCGCTCATTTTATGTGAATGGTATAGAAGTCATTGCGACAGTAACCCCTATATATATTGAAAATGAGTTTTTTGGGGCGGTTGCAACGTTGCGCGACCAATCCGAGATGATTCATCTTAGTAACCAGTTAAGTGGTACAAAATATTATATTAACTCCCTTCGCGGACAGACCCATGAATTTATGAACAAAATGCACGTAATATCCGGGCTGATTGAAATGAGGAAATATGCGGAGGTCAGTCAATATATTCAGCAGCTAAATCACCGGTATCAAGACGAGGTAGGCTTTCTGACTGAGAGAATTAAAGTTCCGGCATTAGCAGGTTTTATTATGGGTAAAATCAACGAAGCACGCGAACAGAATATTTCGGTTCTTCTTGCAGAAAGCTCGAATGTCTCTAATGTGGAGATGCAGGATATCGTTCATGATGTCATACACATCCTGGGTAATTTTTTTGACAACGCCATAGATTCCATCTTACAAAAAAAAGAACCCGGCAAAATTGAGCTGAAATTGAACTATGAGTGTGAGGGAAATGTATTTATTTTGAAAGTGAAAGATAATGGGTTGGGGATTGATTTTGAGATGCAAAAAAGAATATTCGAGCATGGCTTTTCAACCAAAGGAGAAGATAGAGGCTACGGCTTGAATCTGGTTAAAACCATGGTGGAAAATCATCAAGGAATCATTGAGCTTGATAGCCAACCGGGTCTGGGAACAAGTATTTATGTAGAGTTGCCCTGTACATTGGAGGTGACAAATGAATGAAAGTTCTAATTGTTGAGGATGATCCGATGGTTGCTGAGCTCAATCAACAGTTTATCGAGCGCATGGACAATTTGGACGTTGTATGTAAGGCGGATACCGTCAAAAAAGCACAGGACTGTCTTCAAAAATGGAAACCGGACCTGGTATTACTGGACGTTTATTTACCTGGAAAAAGCGGATTAACTTTATTATCACATATGCAGGAGCATCAATATCATGCTTCGGTTATTTTAATTACGGCTGCAAAAGATATTCAGACGGTGAAGGAAGCTGTTTTTTATGGTGTTGCAGACTATTTAATTAAACCCTTTACATTCGAACGCTTTAGACTGGCTGTTGAGAAAATCCAGCGCCTAGCCACGGTGATGGAGGAAGGGAACGGAATTAATCAAGCTGTCATTGACCATTATTTTAATAAAGAAGAGCATGCGGGTGTGGAAAAGAAAAAAACTGTTGAACATCCATCGCATAATCTACCGAAAAACCTGTCTAAAAATTTGTCCAAACTGACCATGACCACGATACTGAAGAGTATTCAAGAACTGGACGGACCATTCTCGGTTGAAACGTTAGCCAGAGAAGTGGACTTGTCCCGTATCACGGTAAAAAAATATATTCAGTTCCTGGTGGACGATGGCTTCCTGGTTGAATCGATAGAATACCACAAGGTTGGCAGGCCGCTAATGCTCTATCAGTTGAATTCTGATATAAAAGAACCGCCATTTCCATTGTAATCTGGAAATAGCGGTTCTTTTTTTGTTCAACAAGAGTGCCGAGCTTCCTAATTATTTATTTCATAGAGAGAACAGGAAGTGGGACTAGGTTATCTGAAGAATGAGTTGTAACGATATCATGGAAGTTGTCGTAGCTAGTTTCAATCATGTTGGATAACGCCGTAACGGTATTCGAGCCAGCATGAGGCGTTACCAAAACTCTTGGATACAGCTCCACAAGCTTCTGGATCGTTGGGTCCGGGAGCATTTGCCATGGTTCAAAGGCTCTAAAGAATAATTCATCTTCCTTAGGGAAGACATCCGTAGCAAAGCCTTCCAGATGGTTACTGAGCAAAGCGTCCAAAATGGCTTGGTTATCTTGTAATTCTCCACGTGATGTATTGATGAGAATAGATCCCTTTTTCATTTTTGCTAAAAAGCTAGCGTTAATCATTTTGTCGTTCTGTCCCGGCAGATAAGGAACATGCACACTAACGACATCACACTCTGCCAGTAATTCATCCAAGGTTGTGAATGGAATGACTTCCTTGGCCGCGTCAGATTGGTACACATCATAGCCGATAACAGAAGCACCTAATCCTTTAAATAATTTGGCTTCTGTCAGACCAATGCGGCCGACCCCAATTATCCCAACTTTACAGTTATGGATCTCTTTGCTGAATGTATGCTCGTCCACAATGAAATTTTTGAACGAGCTTTTGGTAGTCATATAAGCGGTGTGTCGGAACAGCATCATTGCTAAGGTTAAGGAGAGCTCGGCGATGGCATTCGGAGAGTAGGATGGCACGCGTGCCACCTTCATTCCGAATTCGCTGCAGGCATCCAAATCAATGTGGTTGATTCCGACTGTTCTGGTAAAAACATATCGAATGCCGTATTCATTGAATTTTGTGATATTTTCCCGATTGGCAGCACAGTTTCCTCTTAGCAAAACGGCATCGTGATGCTGTGCCAATTCTACATTGCTAGTGGTTAACAACTCTTCTACCAGCGTTAGTTGAAAGTTATATTTATTGAGATCCTGGAAATAGGGTTTCTCATAAGAACGGACACCATAGCAAATGATTTTTAACATGTTGTTTTCCCCCTGATTTAGAAAATTCCAATTTTATCAATGACATTGAGCGTAACGATCCACACTGGGATCATGACGACAGAAGTAATAGTTGAGAGAAGCGATGCATTGGAGGTCAATATGGCTTCCTTATCAAAACTGATCGCATAGGCTGCGGCTACGGTAGCTGTTGGAGTAGCCATCATGATGACAATAGTAGCTAAAGCGACAGAATCGACTGACAGAATATGAGATACAGTCAACAAAGCCAGCAAAACGATGTTAACAATAGGTACAAGCCAAACCTTAACTATGCTGTAATACCAAGAGGTCTTATCAGTAGCTGCAGACTTGAAGCTGATCTCCCCTAATGTCGAGCCAATCGATAACCAGGCTAACGGAGAAGCTAGTCCGGCAAGGTAGGTCATGGGCTTGAACAGCCAGACAGCGGTTTGATCAATTCTTAGAAAGGCGAACTGCTGAATGGCCCCATCCTCTGTAGCTACACTCATCTGTGGCAAATAACCTTGAAACAACCAAACAAACAAGCCTAGAAACGTGGCGATAACGATTGGATTCAAAAACATGGTTTTGAGATTTTTAAGCTCCATTTTTAAGCCGCTCATTTTGATATAGCCATAGGAGTATAAGAAAATGCGGTACCCTATGTTAAAAATGGAACTGTACATCACTCCGGTAGGACCGTAAATGGCTCCGACAATTGGAATTCCGAAGAAAGTCGTAGAACCGAAAATGGTTAACACCCGCAAAACATCCTGTTTATCCTTGTTGTAGCTCAGAAAGAACGGTTTAGAAATAAAGATGAGAATAATATAAATTAGAACTCCCCATATTAAAACATTCATTCCTTGTTTTAACATTGTAGGATTAATGTCCTGCATGAAAGAATTAAAGGCTAGTGCCGGTAGAGCCACGGTTAGAACAACCTTGGATAACATCTTTCCTACTGCTGCGTTAAAAATCCCCTTCTTGCGGCAAAAGAAACCAAGAAGGATAATAAAAACGGTGGAAGCGATAGAACTGACAATTTTGTTATCTGTTAAGGTCGCTGTAATCATTTCTAGTAAAGACATAGATAAAACCCTCTCTTGTACCTTTTTTCACATAAATGACGATGCAGAATGTGACGATGCAATTCCCTGATCTTTTGGCCAAAGTGTTGGTTTGCACTTTTATAGTAAAATGACTTTGTGAAAAAAAGAACAATATCTAATTAATTTAACTTATGAAACTAATTTAAAAAATTTATACGTTACATCAGATGGCAAATGAAACGAAAGGGGACGTCTTCACGGAATGATTATTTCTTGGCTTTGTGAGTGCTCATCAACATTCGTGCTATAATGTAAATCATTAAAACCCACTTGATTAGTGGGTTTAGTAGAAAAGACGAGCAGGAGGGGCCGCATGAATCCGATACAACATATACTGGACGAATTTCAGCTGATCGTGCTGGACGGCGCGATGGCGACCGAACTGGAGCGTCATGGACATGATCTGAACGATAGCTTATGGTCAGCTAAAATCCTCCATGAGCATCCGGAGTCGATCAAGCGTGTGCATAGAGATTATTTTGAGGCTGGGGCAGACTGTGCGATTACTGCGAGCTATCAGGCTACCGTTGAAGGCTATGTTAAACGAGGCCTAAGCGAAAATGAGGCGCTGGAGTTGATTCAATCATCGGTGCGGATTGCTGTGCAGGCACGCGATGAGTTTTGGGCTGACGTGACGGCTACTGCAAGTCAGCGACATCGTCCCAAGCCGCTAGTCGCGGCCTCTGTAGGCCCTTACGGGGCGTTTTTGGCAGATGGATCAGAGTATCGCGGCGATTACAAGCTGAGCGAGGAACAGCTAGTAGAGTTCCACAGGCCGCGTATGAAAGCTCTGATTGAGGCAGGTGCAGATATTTTAGCTTGTGAAACGATACCCTGTCTGGTTGAAGCCAAGGCCATCGCCCGATTGCTGAAGGAATTCCCTGGCACGTATGCCTGGATCAGCTTTAGCGCAAAGGATGGGCAGCATATTAGCAATGGTGAGTCTGCCGCTGCATGTGCTGAGTGGCTGAATGGGCATGAGCAAGTGGCTGCTGTAGGAATCAATTGCACTTTGCCGAAATTCATTCCATCGCTTATTCACGAAATACGCAGCCACACGGATAAGCCTGTGGTGGTATATCCCAATCTGGGGGAGGAATATGACCCGGTCACCAAGACATGGCATGGCAGCACTTGTACAGAGACATTCGGACAAAGTGCCCGCCAATGGTATGAAGCGGGAGCTCGTCTGATTGGCGGTTGTTGCCGGACTCAGCCGCTGGATATTGAGGAAATAGCATCATGGTCGAGAAATGTATAAACGGAGATAAACGATGGTCCGAAAAAAAACAAGCAGGCTGAACCAAGTTGTGCTCCAGTAATGGAGGGGCTTGGTTCAGCCTGCTTTGTCTACTACCTTCGCCGATCCGGTCAGCTTGCTGCCAAACGTTCCAGCAGCGCGTCTCCATTGCGGCTCACCCGAATATGGGCAAAATGTGCGTTCTGTTCTACAGTACGTCCGGTTCCCTCAGGAATGAAATAATTCTCAATACCGTACAGAATACGGGAACCATACCATTGTCCATTTAGAATGACCTCATGGCTGGCAAGTTTTTCACCATCTTGATATAGGCGATCCGCGACGTATACTCCTTGGCTATCTGGTGTGAGAACGACTTTGACCTTGCCTCGGCTCCTTTCCTCCTCCTGAAGAGAGGGCTTGGAAGGCGGGGTAGATATGTCGTAATTCAGTGCCACATAATCGCCTTGCAGCAGGGAGCGCGGGTCTACAGGAGCTAGTTTGAGCTTAATGGAAGCCCCTGTGGCGAGCAGGGTTTCACTTCTCGCCGTCTGATAGCCGATGATCCCCAGCTGTAGCACGATGACAATGGCAATGATTAACGGGCTTAAGCGCATAAAGCTAAAGCTGCGGTGGTCAGCATCGAATGCTGCTTTGCCGCTATGGGCCATTCGCCGATCCGCCCACCAGGTAATTCCGAGCGCAATGATCCCCAGTAGCGCCAGCGTAAAAGATTTATACAGTAGCGTCCACAATAAATCATAGTATTTGAAGACGATAAAAATAAACCAGAAGACAACGCTCGTGATGGCCTCCGATTTTTGTTTCAGACGGGCAAAGGCAAAGACTATCCCGGTAACGATAACAAAATAAAAAATGTTAATGAACATATAAGAGTGTGGAACGACATCCTCGAAAAACGTCGCCCAAAACAGGAACAGCAAGCTGAAAAATAATGAGCTATTCCGTAGATGTTCTTTTAACTCTGTCTTGGATATAAAGTAACTTACCCCATATAACACGGCATTGACGATGAAAAGAGAGAAGATGATGAACTTATAGGTCCAGTTCCAACCATCCCACTCCTGATACTGCTGAAATAAAATGGTCGCCAGATTCAGGTTTACAAAGGTGTAGGCAAAAAACAACTGCCTTTTCCCCTTGGAGCGAAACCATCCAGCGATGGAAACGATCAGAAATAATACCGAAAGCAGCGACTGATCTGACCATAGAATGGCCGCCAAGCCTGTAATATAGCTGATGGTCAGCAGTGTATAACGTATTACCGAATCCAGCTTGGATTCCGGTATGACAATCATCAAAATCATAAGCAGCAACGACACAACCAACAGTACGTATTCGGTGTGGTTTACATTCGTGCTAATCATAATCAATCCGATGAGAGATATACTACCGATCAGCACTCCAACCACTTTGATCACACGGGATACGGTTTTGCTAATCCATTCACTGCCATGTTCCTCGTGGACGGTCGTCTCATTCTTTGATGTACTGATGTCCGTTGTCCCTGCTTCCGGCAGTGTTTTCCCCAAACGATTCAAATAGCGGAAAAACCACACGTTACCCGTCAGCAGCAACGCCACAAAAATCAAACCAAAAACAAAAAACAGAGATGAGGAGTACGCCTCAGCCAGCTCTATAAATTTAAAGACAGCAAACGCCGAAAGTGCCAATGCATTCAAGGTCAGTAGCGTTTTATTCAGCCGCACCTTGATAAATATATAAAATCCTAAAGCAATCACAGCAATATGCGGTACATTCATGACCATGCCATACTCATCAAATGCAAAGGAATTGGTCATCGCTAACATAGCTATATGGAAAACCGTAAAGCTCATATATTGTAGTGGAGCAGAATGTATACGATGGAGGAACGCCAATAAAAATAGCAGCAGATTGACTATTGCGAACATTCCGGCAATGGACAACGATTCCAGCTCGCTATAAGGCACACTTTGCATCGTAGGGTAAAAATAAAGCCACAAACCAAGATGAATTAGTACATAAGACAGCATATAAAAAGGATTGTAGCGAGTAATCCAGCTAAGCAGTAGAGCCGGCACCGACCAAATGAAAAACAATCCGTAGCTGTCGGCATGGGAATTGTAAATTTGACCGAGCAATGCCACGGAAACGCCAAAGGCTATACAGCCAGCCACCAAAAACATATTAGACAGAAAAGCTTGTTGACCGGGAACAGCACGTATCCGTGTAAATACAAAAGACAAGCCATAGAACAGAACAATAAGCGCAGCAGCAAGTACAATCTTGAATGTCCGATCCAGTCCGCCCCAATTGGAGGCGAAAAAATAAATAATTGCGGCCAGTATCAGTGAGATGCCCAGCAGATAGCCCGTACGTATCGCATTGAATCGCAGCATGGATTTCACGTACCTTTCCTGTTGGTTTGATGCCTATTATAGCGTTGAAAGGGCTCAGAACCAAGTGGGAATTAGGATCAGGTCATAAAAAAAGAGACACCGTATACGGCGGCTCTCTTTAATGTTACTGGATTCCGACTAAGCGTTGACGGTACGAATCTCTTGCCGGGACTGATGTCGGAAGCGATACTCACGCGGTGGAATCCCTGCTGTTTTCTTAAATGCCTTGGAAAAGGTGGACATATCGGTATAGCCGATGGACTGGGCTATGATCGACAAATTGTAAGTCGTCTGCTCCAGTAATCTTTTGGCTTCGTTAATCTTGAGGTTTTGCAAATACTTGGCGGGAGAGATGAGGAAGGTGGAATGGAATTTACGTGAGAAATGCGCACGATCCACACCTACATGCTCGGCAATTTGTTCAATCGTAACACGGTCACAATAATGCATTTCAATGTAATCTTTCCCCTGCTGGAGCCAATAATCAGAGCATACAAAGTTGCGCAGCACGTCAGATGTGTTGCGGGACAATTCCTCGAAGATCTGGTGCAGTGTAATCAAGCGGGCCAGATCGCTGCCCTGTCTGCTGTTGTCGTGTACGATGGAAAACAGGTTGGAGATAAGTCCGAGGATTTCCTCGCTCACTGCGTTAGCCATCAATGGCGTAGAGGGATTAATTCCGATCCGCTCCAGCAATGCGAGGGACTTGGGTCCCTCAAAGGCAATCCATACCTTTTGCAACGGGTGCTCCTGATCGGTGTAATATTCATGGGCAAGATGCGGAAAAAAACAGAATAAATCAGACTTTTGGACGCGGTACTTTTGTTGCTTATAAATAAACTCAGCCTGACCTTCAAGTACAAAAATCAAATAAAAATAAGGAACAGCCTTGGGACCGACATGGCAGCTTGTTTTCGAAATATCCATACCTAGTCTGACAGGCCAAACGGCGCTGGATTTTTCCAGTTCGGTGGCTGTGAAATAATGGTCTTCCACGATGTCGAAGTGATCTTCATTTTTTGCTCTTTTCATAACTTGTCACCTCTCCTTTGGTGGAGATAAGGGAATTTTGATTTTATTGTATATAAAGGAAAGCATAATTACAAGTTAATTCATTGGAATTAAGGGTTATATAATTAAAACGAGGTATGCCAAAGGCTCCATGGCCGATTTGAGACGAGCCTTGGAGCCTTTTAAGTTCTATATTATGAGATGGAGATTAGTCTATATTTATACGTTCAGGATTCCTTCTTTTGGAGTAACGTTGAAGGCTTTGGCCAGATCGGCCAATTCCTGATCTGTAATCCGTTGCTGAATATTATGGTGAGCAATGAGCATATAAATTTGAGCCGCTTTTTCAATCGTTTCAATCAGGCCAAATGCTTCATCAATGGAGCTGCCCGTTCCGAAAATGCCATGATGAGGCCATAATACAGCGTGATGATCCTTCATTTTTTTTGCCGTTTCGCGGCCGATTTCGCTGGAACCCGGTACCATCCAAGGGATTACACCGATACCGTCTGGGAAGACGACAATACATTCAGTACACATTTCCCACAGCGTTTTGGTGAATTGGTTTTCGTCCAGACTATGAATGAAGGTCATGGCAATAACATGGGTGGCATGATTATGAATCACAACACGATGGCTAGGATCGACCTTCAAGCGCTCAATGTGGCTCATAAAATGGGAAGGCAACTCACTGGTAGGCACTGCGCCATGTTTGAGGCCCCACAAGACTTCCAATTGCTCGCCATCCTGGGAGACACGAAGGACTCCTAAGTTAGCTTCTGGATCTGCAATTACGTTTTTGAAATATTTCCCTGATCCGGTGACGATAAAATATTTACCAGCCAGTTCATTCACCGGGAAAGCAGGTTTAATCGTCCGAATGACCTGATGAATATCTATATATTTTGCAACCTCAGCTTCATCCAGAATATAGCTTACATTACCTCCATTGCGTTCATCCCAGCCGAATTTCCACATGTTTTGTGTAATTTCCGCCATCTCGCGAACAAATGGGATATCCAGTCCCGATTTTCGTTCTTTTTGATTCTCCAGTACAGTAGTCATGGATAATCTCTCCCTTTTGGATGATATGAATATAAGCATTATCAGTACAGTAGTTAACGTTTCAGCAGTACCTGTTGTTCATAATTTTTAACTTCGGCCAGCCATTCCTCACGAACAGGAACGCCGTTTTGAGCGCAATAGTAATCCCATATGGCACCAAACGGATACGATTTAAACTCTTCGACCAGAGCAAGACGAGTGGTAAAGTCCCGTTCCTCTTCCGCCTGCTTTAATGCTTCAATCGGTTCGAGCATAGCGCGAAGCAGCGCTTTGATCGTGTTGCGTGTTCCGATGATCCATGCTGCTACATGATTGATACTTCCATCAAAGAAATCAAGACCGATATGGGTTCGGGAAAGCAATTCACCGCGAACCAGCTCACGGGCAATGTCTAGCAATTCGTCGTCCATCGTCACGACATGATCACTGTCCCAGCGAACCGGTCTGCTGACATGGAGCAATAATTGATCGGTGAACATCAGCACAGAGGACAGTTTGTTCGAAATGACTTCGGTTGGATGGAAGTGACCAGCGTCGAGACAGATAGATTTACCGCGTGTCAGGGCGTAACCCATATAGAATTCATGGGAGCCCACGACATAGCTTTCCGAGCCGATGCCGAACAGCTTGCTTTCAACCGCATCGATGTTGTATTCCTCGCTGATTTTCTCGCTGAAAATTTCGTCCAGCGCATCACGCAGACGTTCTCTTGGAGCCAACCGATCAACCGGAGTATCTTTATAGCCATCCGGCATCCAGTGGTTTGTGACACAGGGCTGACCGAGTTCTTTTCCAAAATGCTCTGCAATCCTGCGTGATTTTTTGCAGTGTGTGATCCAGAAATCACGGATTTCCGAATCCTTATGGCTCAATGTGAAGCCGTCTTCCGCTTTGGGATGGGAGAACAGTGTTGGATTAAAATCAAGCCCAAGCCCTTGCTGCTTAGCCCAGTCTACCCAGTTCTGAAAATGGCGTGGCTCCAGCTGATCCAGATCCACTTGTTCTGTGGTGTCCGCATAGATTGCGTGCAAATTGACCTTGTGTTTACCCGGAATGAGTGCTAGAGCTTTTTCTAAATCCTGACGTAACTCATGCGGCGTGCCTGCTCTGCCCGGGTAGCTACCCGTTACGGCAATCCCCCCGCTAAGCTGTTTGTCTTTGAACAGAAATCCCTGAACATCATCTCCCTGCCAGCAGTGCAGTGATATTTTGATTTGTGAAAGCTTCCGTAAAATGTCGTCAACTTGAATACCGTGGCGGGCATACAGCTTTTTCGCTTCGTTATAACTGGCTTCAATAGCTTCGTTCATGGCTTTACTCCTTTATTGAGATATGTGAATAGAGGATGTTGCTTGTATCTTAAGGTGCTCCCAGCGACCCAAAAGATCTTGCACGTCTTCCACCGATTGTGGCTCATAGAGCCGAGTCGGAAAGGAGCGGGCGATGGTTCGGCCAGCAGCTTTGAGATCCTCAAGAACACCAGAGCTAATTAATTGCACGACAATATTGCCGATGGCCGTAGATTCGGAAGGACCTGCCTGAACCTCAATTCCCAAGAGATCGGCGGTTAGCTGACATAGTAATTCGTTGTTAGCGCCTCCGCCGACAATGTGCAATCTGGTAATTGTTTCGTCTGTTAAACATTGCAGTTCGTGTAAGGCATCGCGGTAGCTTAAGGCCAGACTGTCAAAAATACAGCGGGCGAGTGAACCCGGCGTCCTGGGGATGGGCTGGCCTGTTTCTTCACAGAATCGCTGGATTTCAACGGTCATACAATCCGGGTTTAAAAAGGATGACTGGTTACAGAGGACGAGACTGACAAACGGTGCCTCTGCTGAAGCTAGTTCGGCCAATTCGGCAAAGCTATGTGCGGAACCGCCCTCTCTTCTAACCTCCTGAATCATCCATAATCCCATAATATTTTTCAGTAAACGGTACGTACCGTAAGCGCCCCACTCATTCGTGTAGTTCGCCTGCATGGCTGCCTTGGTATTCAAGGCTTCGGATCGTTCCATTCCCAGTAGTGACCACGTTCCGCTGCTAATATAAGCCCAAGGTTCTTCCCGCTGTGACGGAACACCTGCAACAGCCGATGCAGTATCGTGAGTCGGCGCTAGAATGATCTGACAGTTCGGAAGATCGTATTTTTGAACAAGCTCCGGCAAAAGAGAACCCAGAACCCGTCCAGGCTCGGCAAGCTCTGAAAACTGATTGCGTCGCAGTTGGAGCAGGGAGAGCAGGTCTTCATCAAACTCTCGGGAGTTCACGTTGAGAAGCTGCATCGTGGACGCATTCGTCATTTCATTGATCATGATGCCTGTCAGGCGATAGTACAGATAATCGGGAACCATCAATATTTTATCCGCCTGGGCAAGCTGTTCCCGATCATGGACGAACAGTTGATACAGGGTATTAAAGTTTAATTCCTGAATGCCTGTTTTCTCATACACAGCCTCTCGACTGATGAGCTGATGCAGCCTGTCGGGTGCATGGAGGGTACGTGCATCCCGGTAAGCGTATACTTCATGAATGCGGTTACCTTTCTGATCAAGCAGCACGTAATCTACAGCCCATGTATCAATGCCGAGCGTACAGGAATGAATCCCTTTTTGTTTAGCTTTTTGCAAGCCCTGAATAATCTCATTCAATAGTTCGTCGATATTCCAGTAATCGTGTCCGTCCTTTTCGGTAAAGGAGTTGTTGAAACGGTGAAGCTCTTGCAAGTGTAGCTGGTCACCTTGCAGAGTTGCACTTACGAGCCTTCCGCTTGAAGCTCCAATATCAACAGCAAGATAATTATTCATATCCAATCTCCTTGCATGGATAAAATACGGGCAGCCTGAAATCTGCCTTTTGTTTTCTTAACTAACTCCATACTACTTCCGTTTTTCTTTGCGGTCAACAGAAACGGAAGTAGTATTTGTGGTTTTATTTTTGTTTTATAAAATTATAATTAAAATTAAGTGTTGTTTTGTATGCATTTTTGTTTTTTTATCTGTTTTCTACAATCAGGATAATGCAAAGTCCTCACAATATATATACCTCGAACAAAGGTCGATTTGATTTTACGATATTCCAATTGTGGAAGGTTCTCCAAATGCCGCTGTCTGTATGAAAAATAGTCTTGAAACCGCCCGCCAGAGGGTGTAGTATACAAGATATCAATTTCATATGACTCGTATAATATTGGGGATATGGCCCAAAAGTTTCTACCGGATGACCACTGTAATCGTCCGACTATGAGTGATAGCGCATCGGCTTTGGATGAATGCGGGCATTTATTTGCGCGCCAATCCGTCAGGGATGACAACCCCAAGGACAGGCTTCACTTGAGAAACAACTCAAGGGAGCCTGTCCTTTTTTGGTTTTGGCAGGTTTTATACTATTTTAAAGTACAGAAGGAGCGATACTCGCATAATGAAAGCTTTGGAGGAACGTATTCGTCAAGAGGGACAAATTTTATCTGACACCGTATTAAAGGTAGATTCATTTTTGAATCATCAGGTAGATACAGCATTAGCATTGGAGATTGGTAAGGAGTTTGCACGCCTTTTCGGCAGTGCTCCGATCACCAAGGTACTTACAATTGAAGCTAGTGGTATTCAATTTGCTATGGCTACTGCTATTGCCTTGGGGGTCCCGTTCATTTATGCGAAGAAAAAGAAGGCAATCACGCTGAATGAGCAGGTATACTTCGCAGAGGTTCATTCGTTCACTCGGCAGGAAACCTATCAGGTGAGCATTTCCCAAAAATATCTCGATGCCAGCGACCATGTGCTGATCGTAGATGATTTTCTGGCTACTGGCGCAGCCTTGGTTGGACTTACGGATATTGTGAAGGAAGCAGGAGCGGAGCTGGCCGGGGTTGGCTGTGTGATTGAAAAGAGCTTCCAGGAAGGTCGTGGACTGTTGGAGCAAAGAGGCATTGCCGTCCGTTCTCTTGCGCGTATCGCTTCCATGGCACCAGGCGAGGTTCATTTTATAGAGGAAGCTGGAGCGGCGATTCCTCCCGTTAAGGAGAATGTGGGATGCTAAGTAAACAAAAGTTATTCGCGCTGGGCTTCCAGCATGTCATGGCGATGTACGCTGGAGCAATTGCTGTACCTCTAATTGTAGGGGGAGCATTGCACCTGACGCCAGCCCAGATGGCTTATTTGGTGGCTGCCGATTTGTTCACTTGCGGGATTGCTACGTTATTACAGATTATGGGGACACGCTTTTTCGGTAGTAGACTGCCTGTCATTTTAGGCTGTACGTTTACGGCAGTAGGGCCCATTATCGCGATTGCTTCGACCTCAAATTTAGCGACAGCGTACGGTGCTATTATTTTGTCCGGTATATTCGTGGTATTAGCAGCACCGTTGTATGGCAAGCTGTTACGCTTTTTCCCGACGGTTGTTACGGGTTCGGTCGTTACGATTATCGGTCTATCTCTTATTCCGGTGGCGATGAACAATGTAGCAGGTGGCCAGGGCAGCGCGGATTTTGGACAGCCGCGTAATTTGCTGCTGGCGCTGGTTACTTTGCTGGTTATTTTGCTTGTGAATCGGTTGGCAAAAGGCTTTATGCGCTCGATTTCCGTGCTCATCGGTCTGTTTGCAGGCACGGTGGTTGCTTATGCGATGGGAATGGTGCATTTTGCTCCCGTGGCCGATGCGTCATGGGTGAGTGTTGCGCAGCCGTTTTATTTTGGTAAGCCAGAGTTTAGCATTATGGCGGTATGTACGATGATTATTGTCAATATTGTCAGCATGGTCGAGTCTACGGGTGTTTATCTGGCAGTAGGTAAGGCGATTGATCAAAAGGTGGAGCAAAAGCAGATCGTCAATGGACTTCGTTCGGAAGGACTTGCGATTATGCTTGGGGGGATTTTTAACGCGTTTCCTTATACAGCTTTCTCGCAAAATGTGGGTCTGATTTCACTCACACGCGTCAAATCGCGTAACGTTATTTTTGCTGCGGGCGGGATCATGGTTGTTCTCGGTTTGCTGCCTAAGCTGGCTGCCTTAACGACAGTGATTCCTAACGCTGTGCTAGGCGGAGCGATGATCGTCATGTTCGGCTCGGTTGCTGCATCAGGCATGTCTATTTTGTCAGAAGTGGATCTGCGGAAGGAAAGCAATCTGCTGATCGCAGCATGCAGTATTGCCGTGGGCCTAGGCTCTGCCGTTCTGCCACAAATGTTCGACCAGCTGCCGAGCTTTGCCAAAATGCTGTTGCAAAATGGTATCGTTTCGGGTTCGATTACAGCGATTGTCTTGAACATTGTTTTGACGAGAAAACAAGGGGAATCGGTCAAAAGCGTGACGGTTTCGGAGGTTCCACAGAAGGTTTGATGATTAGGAATAAATAAAGATAGCCGGAGAGAGGACGTATGCCTCTTTTCCGGCTTTTTGGCATGGAGTTATCCAGAACTGGTTATTTATTAAGCAGCATGAAGTTATTGATGAAACCCTCTTCCTGTATAAAGATCGGGGTTTGAATTTTCGAAGTAAAGTCATAATAGTACACGCCGCGTCCTTCCTCCTGATTTTTCTGAGAGGCGCTGCCTAAATAGTAGATACCCTTGCCGTCTGGGGACATATAGATAAAGCTGCGGGATGAAATGGGTAGCTCTAATTTGGTGCGTTTTCCAGTCACAATATCGACAAGGCTATACTCGGGGTTGCCGTGATTAATGAAACGGGCAGTGACTAGGAGCAACTGATCATTACTGCTGGACAATGATAAGATTTGTTCGTTCTTTAGTGTAATGACAGACCGCTCTTGTTTAGTGGCGTTGTTGATTTCTGTAACCTTGTAGTCCGGAGGGAGCATAGTGGACTGTTTCTTGGTTGCGATGTCTCTTTGTTTATCTCGTCCATTTTCGGAAAATTGGGAAATGTACGTTGCGCTTTTGCTGGAGTTGTAAGATACAGACCAAGTATTCATATCCTGATTTTCATCATGTAAGAACTGCATTGTATGAGTCGATTTATTGTAGAAAATCGTTTTAAGTGTACGCTCTCCTTTTTTGACTGCAGCTAGTATAAGTGGACCTTCCGGAGTAGTTGGCACTATACGATTAATGGCAAATAAATTATCGGATAATTGTTCAGTTTTTTTTGAATTTAAGTCGTACGAAAATAGTTGGTCTCCCTTATCATCCACATCGGCAGAGTAATAAATTTTGTGATCAGGTAAGGACACCACGGAAAGTGGGTATTGAGAGGTATAAGGAACATCGGCCAGTTTGGTCATTTTTTTACTGCTTAAGTCATACGTCATGACCCGCATAACCATACCTTTATCTGTATTTTTCCCATTCACATATTCTGTATAGGTCATGGATAGATATTGGCCCTGTCCGGCTAGAGCTGTCTTTTCCCCTGATTGGACTTGTTTGGATGGGACTGGTTCTACTGATGGAGTAGAGGATGGAGAACAGGATGATAATAGAGCTGGAACGAGCAAGGAAAGTATAATGAATCCATAACTTCTTTCTTTCAAAAGGAACATCCTTTCTAAGATGTGGATTTGATTATGATAAATTAAAAAAAGGGCAAAAGGGACAGAACATAGGCCCTATCCCTTTTTTTGAGGATAAAGAGGTATTAGAATGTGTAGAAATATCTTCCTGAAAATGAAAGAGAAGAACTCCATGTCAACCCTAAATCCTGCACACCTGTTTTCCAAATATCAATGACTGCATCTGGAAGACTTCCATTATCAGCTTTGACAAAGCTAGTAGAAATATTGTTATCTATATTTCTTACTGCAATGCTTGTTCCAAACTCAGGATTATCAATAGCCCCTTTTGTTGCACAGTCGCCTCTTTTTAGTGAATTGGAATTTTCACCAGTTGAGTCCGTAAAGTTTGTCCCTCTTCCTGTGCCTTGAACCTTACCGCTCGAAGTTCCGGTGATGACAATTTCATTATTATGTGCTCCGTATGTATAAGTCCCAGGTGCTTTGCGTGTTCCGCGTGGTAGTGCCTGAAGTGATACATTATTAGTAGTAATCGCATTTTCCTTTTGATCAGGCAAGATGATATCTTTGATGTAACCTTCGCCATCATAAATTACTTTTAAACCAGGTTGAGGGTCAGGGTTATCAATATGATATACCGGCAGTAATTTGGCTTCTTCTTTGATTTCCTTAACTCGTGCTTCTTCCTTCTCTAGCTCAATTTGTTGTTCAGCAGTAAGTGGGGCAATAGCAGCTAGAGATTTTTGTGGTTCAGGTACTGGAGTTCCCTTTTCTAGTACAACCATATTATTGTTCTCATCATATTGGATGATAGTACCCGCCAACATCTGGTCAGGGATTTTTTCTCCTTTCTCAGCATGGGAGATTGCTGGACTGACGACCCCCAAAGAGATGAGTAACGTTGCAGCCAGAAAAGCTTGTGGTAGAAACTTTACTTTCATACAAAGTGCCTCCTTGAAAAATTTGTAAATACATAGATAGAATAAAGGATTTTACACACCATGTCAACCTTTTAATGGTATATATGAATATATTTATCTGTATTTGTATTAGCAAGAGTCCATTAGTCTGATATATACGACATTTAATGACAGCCTTATAAAAGCGGAATTGATAGTCAAGCAGGAGTAAGAAGCTGAAGGAGTTCCCCAAATGAATATTAGGAGCTTGATAATCTACTAGAAGAATTTGCTAGAGTGGTAGGAAGGGGCATGGTATAATCTAAATTATGGATTTTGAATAGTGGTGGATGTTTTCGGACCACGGTGCAGCTTCCCGAAAGGGGGTGAAGCCGATGGTCAACCTTGTGTCGTGCTACGATGTGTTGCGTTGGATGGTTACGTTACTAAGCCTAGTGTTTAGTATTCGTAAACTTTATCGCTGGCTACGTCGAAAATTTCGGAACAAGCGAAAACCCACCGCGTAATTAGGTTAGGCGCCTAACGGTGGGTTTAGCTAAGTATTTAGCGCGCCGTGGTGATCCACAGCCTTTCAAGTCCTAAGAGTCTTTGCCGTTGGCGCGGCGAAGGCTCTTTTTAGTATATGGACACGGTGGTTTACTCTATACCTAATTTTAACACTTCAATTGCGTGCACGCAATTGAAGGTTATGTCTTGTTTCTACCTTATCGTTCAAATTTGAATTATTGTGCAGCGTTTATTGACAAGCCAATGACAACAAAATAAGATCGTAATGGAAAGAAATAAAGGAAGAAAACAGGTGTGAGCCGGACGACTCTATGTACGGGGTTTTGTTGAGACCATGTGGATAGTTGTTGAGCGTGTTCACTTAAAAGGGAAGTTCGGTTGATTCCGACACGGGCCCGCCACTGTATACAGGCATCAGCAGGATACTGCTGGAGCTTTCAGAACAGCCACTGGAACTGTGAAGAACCGGGAAGGCCTGAAAGATACGCCTGGAGTCAGGAGACCTGCCTGTTTTGACATCACTGTCAGACCCACGGGATGCTGGGGAGGTGGTTAGGCGTGCTGCATACGGAATGTCTGAAACCGATCTGATCCCTTCTATGTTTTTGGAGTTGGCTTCGAGGGTGTTTTGACATTTTATAATGAAAGCATTTCTGACTGCTGATCAAGTGGTCCGGAATGCTTTTTTCGCGTTTTGCGTTAAGTTTATATGATTTTACAAGATAGAGGGGGATTCATCGAATGATTAGCAATCATAGCAGGCGCTCATGGTTGATATGTACAGGGGTGATGCTGTTACTGGCAGTTATGGCTCTTTCGGGATGTACTAGCAATAAGACGTCGAATAGCTCCGGCAAAGATGAGAACGCGTCAGCACAACAAACGGCTACAGGTAAAAAGCTGGTAATGGCGTATACATGGAAACCGTCAGGCGTTGACCCACACGGAGATAATAGCTGGGATGTGATGCGATCCGGTGCAGGTGAGACACTGGTACGTTTGAATGAAAAGCTGGAGCCTGTGGCTTGGCTGGCAAAGGAGTGGAAGCAGGATAGTCCTACAGTTTGGACGTTCAGCTTGCAGGATAAAGTCACTTTTCATAATGGAAAAAGTATGGATGCAGCAAGTGTAAAAGCATCTTTGCTACGCTCTATCGAGAAAAGCCATCTGGCGAAGGATTTACTGAATGTGAAGTCCATTGATGTAAGCGGCCCGCTGGCCTTAAAGATCACGACAAACCAGCCGAATGCGGCGCTGGTGTCCAATCTAGCTGATCCATCGACGACTGTACTGGATGTGGCATCGATGAAAGATGAGCAGAGTTACCCAGCGATGACAGGCGCCTTTAAAATTAAAGCGTTCAACAAGGACCAATCCTTGATCGTAGAGCGTTATGACGGATATTGGGGCGAGAAGGCACGATTGGCTGAAGCGACGATGAAGTTCATTACGGACGGGAATTCGCGCCTGATGGCGCTGCAATCCGGCGAGGTGGATGTAGCGACGGATATTCCGGTTGATAACGCAGAGGTACTGAAAAAGAACGACAAGCTACAGGTGCTGTCGGCTCCCTCCTTGCGCACCCATATGCTCGTGTATAATATGGAATCCCCAGTATTCAAGGATGCGGCGAACCGTAAGGTGGTGGACAGCCTGATTCCACGCACATCGATTGTGAGCGCCGTCATGAGGGGCTTCGGTACGGAAGCAAGCAGTCCGTTCCCGAGCATTCTTCCCTTCGGTAAAGTTGAGCGTAAAGCGCTGGACGGAACGGCGGATCAGCTGTTAACGAAGGATGGCTGGCAGAAGGACGCCCAAGGGACATGGACTAAGCAAGGCAAGCCGTTCGAGGTTACGCTGCTGACTTTTCCTCAGCGTCCAGAGCTCTCTGTTATGGCTGAGGTCATCCAAAGCCAATTGCTGAAAGAGGGAATCCAGGTCAAGATTCGCAAGGTGGAAAATATCGACGAGGCGTTGACCAAAAACGATTGGGATTTTGCTATGTACAGTATGCTTACTGCTCATACAGGAGAGCCACAATATTTTATGGACATGTTTTATTCTTCGCAAAGCGAAGCCAATGTAAGCCGTTATAGTTCCAAACCGCTGGAGAGTATTCTTAACAGCTTGAAGCTGGCGAAGGATACAGCGCAGCGTAATGCTGTGACACTACAAGCGCTGGATATCATCAATACGGATTTGCCACAGTCCTTCATTGTGCATCCTGACAATGTGTTTGGTGTGAAAAAAGGGGTAGAGGGTTTTACACCCCATCCGATCGAGTATTACTACATTACAGCGCAATCCGATATTGCGGAATAACGAGCGGCGTATCCTATGATTCGTTTTATACTGGAACGTGTGGCGCAGCTGCTCATCATTGTATTCGTTGTATCCACGCTGACTTTTGTACTGATGCGGCTGGCTCCTGGAGACCCTGCTACCATTTTGCTCACCGCGCATAATGTCCCTGCCTCTGAGGAGGCGTTGACGACGCTACGGCAGGAACTAGGCTTAAACGAACCGTTTCATATTCAATATGTGAACTGGCTGCGGGATGTGTTCACAGGGCATTGGGGCACCTCGTATGTATCCAAGGAATCTGTGCTAGCCGAACTGTGGAACAGACTGCCTGCTACTGTGGAGCTAGCTGCTGCGGGCTTTGCCGTCATGACGGTGCTTACGCTGGGGTTGGGGCTGGCTGCCTCGCTAAAAATTAGCGGCCCATTGGATCGTCTGGGCAGGCTGTTCGCCCTGCTGGGATCGTCGATCCCCTCTTTTTGGCTTGGGTTTCTGTTGATCTATCTATTCTCCGTTCGCTTGGGCTGGCTCCCATCCATGGGAAGGGAGGATTGGACACATTTAGTGCTCCCAGCGCTGACTCTTGGTGCAGGCTTGGGAGCTGTGCAAGCACGTGTACTGCGCGCTCAAATGCTGGAGCTGGGTGACCGGAATTTTGTGAAAGCAGCGAAGGCTCGAGGCTTTTCCCGTATGCATATCCTGTTTTTTGAGATATTTAAGCATGCGGTTCTGCCTATAATTACACTGCTAGGTACCAATCTATCATTTATGCTGGCAGGTAATGTCATCGTAGAGACCATTTTTTCATGGCCGGGGTTGGGCAAGTATTTTATAGATGCGATTACACAGCGAGATTATCCGGTGATTCAGGGGTATGTTATTTTTGCTGTATTTTTAATTGTAGGAGTTCAGTGTTTGGTGGATGTGGTCCAGACGGCGATAGATCCGAGGCTGCGTTTGCGTTAAGGGGGAAGCTGAAAATGAAAAAGATACGGCTTTCCTTTCAAGGGAGCTTGCTGGCAGGAGGCGTACTGTTTGGTCTGATCGTGCTGCTTGGGTTATTAGCTCCATGGGTCGCTCCTCATGATCCTCTTCAAGTGGATCTTTTGAACCGTCTGGCACCACCCAGTCGGAAATATCCTTTCGGTACGGATCATCTGGGTCGGGATGTGCTGTCAAGGCTAATTTACGGGATTCGGATGAGCGTGCTAATCGCATGTACAATTACTGTAGCTACGTTGTGCTTCAGTCTGCCTATAGGGTTGCTCATTGGTTATGTGCGCGGACGCGTGGATCAGCTGGTTATGCGTGGAATCGACGGCGTACTGGCTTTTCCTGATATTATTTTAACGGTGGCAATTGTGGGCATTTTGGGTCCAGGTTTTGTTAACATGACCCTTGCGATTATTGCGGTACGGTGGGCGGGCTATGTTCGGTATGTCCGTAGTCTGGTTCAAAAAGCCTGTCAGGAGGACTACGTTAGGTATGCCCGTTTATCCGGCAATTCACACGTACGTATACTGAGCCGTTATGTATTGCCACAAGCGTTGCCGCAGTTGTTGGTTTATGCGGTATGGGATATCGGACGCGTGGTGCTGATGATCGCTGGGCTGTCCTTTCTTGGACTGGGTGTACAGCCGCCCAAGCCAGAGTGGGGCGTGATGCTGCATGATGCAACCTCGTATTTTCAGGTGGCTCCGCATGTCATGATTTTCCCGGGCTTGGCGATTATGTTGTTCGTACTTGCCTGCCAGCTTTTGGGCGACCGCTTTTCGGAAAAGGGAGCGGCCAAATAGTGGAGGATCAAACAGCCCTTGGGTGCAAGGATACGATAGAGCAAGTGGCAGGGCGAAAACCGTTGTTACACGTGGAACATTTGGAAATCTGCCGTACAGGCGTAGGAGCAAGCGGAAGCGGGAGCAAACCACTGCTGCGTGATGTGAGCTTTTCCATATATTCAGGGGAGATTGTGGCCCTGACCGGACCGAGCGGATGCGGCAAGAGCCTGACCGCACACGCAATCGCAGGCATGCTGGAGCCAGGTATTAATGTTACGCAAGGGCGTATCTACTATAACGGGGAAGACATTCTCCCGTTCCAGGAACGGCGCTGGCAAAGGCTGCGCCGAGAGGATATTGCCCTGCTCATTCAACAATCGCTGAGCGGGTTGAACCCGATCCGGACTGTCCGCGCCCAGCTGATGGACACGCTTAGACTGCACGGGCGGCGTCGGATGCCGCATGACCAAATGGAGCCGGAGCACGCTGATGCTGTCCCATCCCACACTGCACCGCAGCAAGTCCACCCGCTGGGCGTGCTGCCACGGATGCGGCAGATGCTGAGCCGTGCCACGGAGATAGCCAGAGGAGGCGCTACTCCAGTGCGGGAGACCTATTTGCGCTCTCTGCTCCGAAAGGTTGGGTTTGCAGATCCTGAGCATATTTTGTCGTCATATCCTTTTGAACTAAGCGGAGGCATGTGTCAAAGGGTGCTGCTGGCTGCAATGTTAAGCTCCGGTCCGAGCCTCTTTATTGCCGATGAGCCTACTACGGCGTTGGATGTTATCAACCGCGACAAGGTTCTGGCATTGTTGCAACAATTGAGAGAAGACTTTGATCTCACCATATTGTTGATTTCACATGATCGCCAGGGTATGAGCCGCATAGCAGATCGAGTGTTGGAGATGAGCCCGGAAGGGAGGATGCACCAGTGATGCTGGAATTGAAGAATGTGACCAAAGCATACCCTGTCCGCAAACGGAGAAAAGGCTGGTTCAGCACGCAAGATAGCGAGCAGGCCGTGAAGAAGGTGAGTCTGGAGCTACGACAGGGGGAATGTCTCGGACTGGTTGGAGAAAGTGGAAGTGGCAAAAGCACGCTGGCACAATGTATTCTAGGGCTGGAGTCGTTGACTTCAGGAGAGATTTGGCTGGATGACCAGCCCATTCACACCGGAAGGATGAAGGATATCCATCTGTACAAACGAATCCAACTGGTCGCACAGGATTCGTCGTCCTCGCTCCATCCTCGCATGACCATACGAGATATTTTGGAGGAGCCAATCCACAACTATTTTCCCGGACGAAAAGCGCAGGCGCTGGATATTTGTCTGTCCCTATTGGAATCGGTAGGATTGGAGACTGACAGTCTGGAAAAATACCCAGCACAGCTGAGTGGCGGGCAAAAACAGCGGGTATGTATTGCCCGAGCGTTGGCGGTGAAGCCGGATATTATCTTGTTCGATGAATCGATCGCCAATCTGGATACGACAACGCAGTTTTCCGTGCTGGGCATGCTTAAGAGAATGCAGCAGGAACGTGAGTTGTCCTACCTATTCATCACTCACGATCTCCAATCTACTCGTCAGTTTTGTGACCGCGTTGCCGTTATGGTTCAGGGGGAGATCGTGGAAATATTTAAGGAATGGGATAAAGACTTGTTACAGCATGAGTACACACGTACTCTGTTTCAAACGTTGGCGAATTAAGCCATAAATTTAATATTCTACAAATTTAAAATAAATAAGAGGATGACTTGTCGAATGTTGTTGACAAAATGGAACGTGGTACCTATTCTAAATATGATTATGATAATCATTATCACATATATAGAAAAGGGGAAATACATTGATGTCCGTTCGACACCGCAAGACTGCCACCCTTATGTTGGTGGTGCTCCTCTTATTATCCGTTGTTTTGGGCTGCGCGAAGCAGGAGAACACACCTGCATCCACCTCTACTAACGGAGCTGCCAATGAAAAGTCGATCACGCTATCGTGGCCGCGTGACATTGGTACGATGAATCCTCACGTATACAATCCTTCCCAACTTTTTGCACAATCCATGGTTTATGAGCCGTTAGTCAGCTACAAGCAAGGAGGCAAGCTGGAGCCTGCTTTGGCTGAATCCTGGACTATTTCCAAGGACGGCAAGATATATACGTTTAAGCTGCGCAAAGGTGTGAAATTTTCGGATGGAACGCTATTTAATGCAGCCATTGTCAAAAAGAACTTTGACGCTATTATGAAAAATGAGAAAACGCACAGCTGGCTTGGTATAGTAGGCGTTCTCGACAAAACTGAAGCTGTAGATGACAGCACCTTCCGAATGACACTCAAAGAACCATACTACCCAGTGCTTCAGGATTTGTCTGTCGTTCGCCCGTTCCGTTTTCTGGGTGAAGCGGGGTTCCCGGATGATGGAGATACGTCCAAAGGAATCAAGAAACCTGTAGGTACAGGACCTTGGATGCTGGATGAATACAAGCAAGATGAATATGCAACCTTTAAGCGTAATCCAAATTATTGGGGCACTGCACCAAAGGTGGATAAAATTACGGTAAAAATCATTCCCGATGGCGAAACCCGTGTAATGGCCTTTGAAAAAGGCGATCTGGATCTGATTTATGGAGAGGGTGTCATTAGTCTGGATGCTTTCAAACAGCTTCGCGACACGAATCAGTATGTTACCACGCTGTCCGAGCCTGTCGGTACAAGAAGCCTGTTACTCAACTCATCCAATCCCAAGCTGGCAGACCTTCGGGTACGTCTGGCACTCCAGCATGGCTTTAACAAGCAGGCAATGGTGGAAGGTGTAACCTCAGGTCTGGAGGAAACAGCGGATACGGTTTTATCCAAAAACTATCCGTATACGAATGTAAACTTACAGCCTGTTGGCTATGATGTGGAAAAATCCAAATCGTTGCTGGATGAGGCTGGCTGGAAGCTGCCTGCAGGCGGTACAGTACGGGAAAAAGACGGACAACAGCTGGATTTTGAGCTGATTTTTGATAAGACTGATCCGATCCAAAAGGCGATGGCTGAAACCATTCAGGCTGAATGGGGAGAACTGGGTGTCAAAGTAAACCTGACCGGACTGGAGCTGACGGTTCAAATTAAGCGCCTTAGATCCAACCAGTTTGATCTGTACTTCTGGTACAACTATGGTGCGCCTTATGATCCGCATTCCTTTATTAATGTCATTGCTAAGAAGAGCTTCGGAATTTCCGAGGTGCTGAGCGCCCTTCCGATGAAGAAAGACCTGGATCAGCAAGTATACCAAGCGCTCTCATCGACAGATGAAACCAAGCGCCAAGAGCTGTATGCTTCGATTCTGAAGACGCTCCAGGAGCAATCTGCCATTGTGCCTATTTCGTATATTAAGAAAACGGCAGTGTACCAGAAAAAGATTACAAACTTTGTATTCCCGGCTAATCGGGATGAAAATCCGTTTGAGGGAATTGAAATCGGAAAGTAGCTGAAGCCGATAGGTAACGGTAGTTTACAGGATAGGAGGACAACTCATGATCAGCTATATCGGGAAGCGAATGGTAGCGGTCATTCCTATTGTTCTCTTTGCCACCCTCGTTACCTTTGCACTCATTCATATTTCACCAGTTGATCCGGCCGAGGCCTATTTGACGGCTGCTCATATTTACCCTACTCCAGAGATTCTGGAGCAGAAAAGACATGAGTTCGGGCTGGATCAGCCTTTGCTGACGCAGTATATGCATACACTTCAAAGAATCAGTCAATTGGACTTTGGTACTTCGTATCTAACCAACAAGCCGGTGTGGGATGAGGTCAAGGTTCGGCTGCCCGCCACTTTTGAATTGGCTGTGAGCAGTATGTTGCTATCTATTGTGGTAAGTATTCCGCTGGGCGTGCTGGCGGCGATGCGTAAAAATGGCTGGATCGACATGCTTAGTCGAGGAATTTCATATTTTGGCGCGTCTATACCCCAGTTCTGGCTGGGATATTTGTTAATCTTCTTTTTCTCTGTCCGATTGGATTGGCTCCCTGTAGAGGGGCGAGGAACGTGGCAGCATCTGGTGTTGCCCACGTTAACCCTGTCGCTGGTTCTGATTGCTTTATATACGCGCCTGCTGCGTTCCAGTGTGTTGGAGCAGCTTCAGGAAACGTATGTGCAGTATGCCAGAACTAGAGGAATCCGTGAGCGGGTGATCATGCTCAAGCATGTACTGAAAATTGCCATTGCTCCACTAATTACAAGTATGGGTATGAATCTGGGCAAGCTTCTGACCGGAACAATTATTGTGGAGCAGGTGTTTTCATGGCCCGGGTTTGGCCGTTATTTTGTGGAAGCGATTTTTAACCGGGATATTCCCGTCATACAATGCTATGTGTTTTTGGCGGCATGCCTGTTCATCGTATGCAATTTGCTCGTTGATCTGGTGCATTTGTATATGGACCCCCGAATTTCATCGAAGGGACGAGCAGAGCAGTGATGATAAGGTTGCGTACAATGTTCAAAAGTCAAAAGGTAATCGTGGTCTGCTCTGTCGTACTGGTTGCTCTTTTTATCATTATGGCGCTAGCTCCTTGGCTGGCTCCCCATGATCCGGTTAAAGTCAATTTACTGCACAAGCTGGAGGGACCTTCGAAAGAATACTGGCTGGGGACCGATCATTTGGGTCGATGCAATTTATCCCGGTTGCTGTATGGAGCGCGGATTTCCCTCGGCTTTGCGACATTAATTTTCCTGTCCTCGCTTAGTATCGGCGTTGTGATCGGGTCGCTTGCAGGTTATGTGGGTGGCTGGGTCGATAGTGTGTTGATGCGGTTTTGCGAAGGTATTATGGCGTTTCCGAATTTGGTGCTTGTGCTGGGCATTGTCGGTATTTTTGGGCCGGGCCTCATGCAGGTGCTGCTTGCTTTAATGATGGTGCAGTGGGTGTATTATGCCAGAATGTGCCGCAATATGGTCGTCAGTCTGAAAGAACGAAATTTTATAGCTGCCGCAAGGATTAGCGGGTCCTCCTCAGGGGCCATTATCCGCCGGCATATCATTCCAAATGTACTAAGGCCGATTGTGGTCATTGGTACGCTGGAAATGGGCTGGGCGATCATGGATATTTCCGCGTTGTCGTTCCTTGGTCTAGGCATTCAGCCGCCGACCCCTGAATGGGGAGCCATGATTCATGAGGGAACGGGATACATTCGCAGTCATCCGGAATTAATGATCTATCCGGGAGTTATGATTCTGGTGGTGGTGATGGCCTTCAATATATTGGGGGAGGCGCTGTCCGACCGATACGGAATTGCCAAACGTCAGTAAAACAGGAGTGAGTTACAACGATGGACGACAGGGCGAAGGTGCTGGAGGTCAGCGGCTTACAGGTGAAGCTCAAAACCGATGCCGGGGCGGTATCTCTGCTGGAGCCAACTCATTTTGAGCTGAAAAGGGGACAAGTTCTGGGTCTTGTCGGTGAGAGTGGAAGCGGCAAAACGGTGACTTGTAAAGCGTTGCTCCAACTGCTGGATCGCCAGACGATGGACGTGGAAGGTAGTGTCCGTCTGAACGGGCGTGAACTGAACGGAATGGCGGCCGAGGAAATGCGGCGTATTCGGGGCAAGGAAATCGCATTTATTATGCAAAATCCGATGAGCGCCTTTACGCCAGTGTATACGATCGGAGCTCAGTTTATGGAAACGGTCCGCACGCACACCGGATTAACCAAACGACAGGCCCGTGATCTTGCCATAACGGCTCTGGAAAATATGAATTTGCCCGATCCAGCCAAGCTGATGAAGCGTTATTCGTTTCAGTTGAGCGGCGGGATGCTGCAACGGGTCATGATCGCCATTTCCATGTGCCTGCGCCCAGCAGTGGTTATTGCGGATGAACCAACGACGGCGCTTGATGTGGTCAATCAGCTACAGGTGCTAAGAGAGCTGGATCGCTTGCGTACGGAATACAATACGTCCATTTTGCTGATCTCGCATGATCTGGGCGTCATTTCCCAATTGGCGGATGAAGTGGCTGTCATGCAGCAGGGTCGTATTGTTGAGCAGGCTGAGGTCCATCAGTTGTTCGATCACCCGCAGGATGAATATACCAAAATGCTGCTACAAGTCAGACCCAAGTTGTCCATTCGGGGCATGAATCAGGTAGGTGGTTAGTCGCCTGTTCGACAGTTACACTTTCAAAAGGGGAGCGAATGCGTATGCTACAAGTGAAGAAAGTAACTCATAGCTATGGAAGGCGCAAATGGCTGGGCCGTTCTGAACCACGCCCCCCTGTGTTGGCTAACGTTTCACTTACTATAGAGAGTGGGTTTTGCCTAGGCTTACTTGGAACCAGTGGAGCCGGTAAAAGCACGCTGGGCAAGGTTATTCTGGGGCTGGAGAAGCCGCAGGAGGGTCAGGTGCTGTTCCAGGGACAGGACATTTATAATGCGAGCCCTCAAGTCCGCAGGGGAATGCGACGGGATATGCAGGTCGTATTTCAGGACTGCTACTCTGCTGTAAACCCCCGAATGACCGCCGGGCAGATTATTGGGGAGCCATTGGACAATTACGAACGGTTATCGGTGCAGGAACAAAAAAGAACGGTCGAAAGCCTACTGGAACGGGTCGGTCTCAAGCCGGAGGATCGGATTAAATATCCGCATCAGTTCAGTGGCGGACAATTGCAGCGGATCAACATTGCACGGGCGATTGCGCTCAAACCAAAGCTGATCGTGCTGGATGAGTCCGTCAGCAGCCTCGATATGGTTCACCAGATGCATATTTTATCCCTGCTGGGAGAACTGAAATCTTCGTTTGGATTGTCATATCTGTTCATCACGCATGATATTCGGGCAGCTTATGCTGTCTGCGATGGCATTGCTGTGATGGAGCAGGGGAGACTGATCGAGCGCTGTGATGAGAAGGATCAGATTTTTGAATCTGCTCATCCGGCTGTACGACGGTTGATCTCGTCCATTTTGCCGGAACATCCAGCAGAGCGTTTTCCGCTTCATGGATGACATTGGACCCGCAAGGGTCCTTTTTTTGTGCAACATATAGCTAAATAATCAATATGAAATTTACTTGTTGTATTATTTGAATAACCCGTTATAATATAAAATCATAGTAAATTACTTGGATATTAAAAAGGGGATGTCATAATATGAAGAAATCTGCTTTGGTAGCAGCGATTGGCCTATCTCTTGTGTTATTAACGGGTGCCTTGAGTGGATGTTCCTCGAAGGATGCGGCATCGGGGGATAAGGTAATCTATGTCGGCACACAAAATGACTACCCACCGTTTGCTTTTACGAATGATAAAAACGAGCTGACTGGATACGATGTGGAAGTAGTCAAGGAGATCGACAAGAAGCTGGACGGCTATAAGATTGAATTTGTACCTTCGGGCTGGGATGCGATATTCCTTGCACTAGATTCAAATAAAGTTCAGATGATCGCCGATGAAGTTGCCAAAAATCCCGAACGTGAGAAGAAGTATTTGTTCTCGGATGAGTCCTATTTCTCGGCTCAGTCGGTTATTATTGTGAAAAAGGGTAGAACGGATATTCATTCCCTCAAGGATTTGGAGGGCAAGAAGGTAGCGGCCTCGGTAGGCGACTCCTACACACAGTTGCTGGAACAGTATAATGCGGAGAACGGAAATAAAATTATTTTGAAATACAATGATACAGGTACTTCGTCCGATAACCTTCAAGACGTGCAAAATGGCCGAGTGGACGCTTATGTGAATGATCCGGTTATGGCGGCGGCAACGATCAAGAAGGAAGGCTTGCAGGTGGAAGCTGTGGGTGAGCCGGTGCAAAGCGATAACATCAACCTGGTGTTCAAAAAGGATAAGCAGGGCGAAGAGCTGAAAGCTAAAATCGACCCGATTATTAAAGAGCTGAAAGCGGACGGAACACTGAAAAAATTGTCTGAACAGTGGACAGGTGGAGAATTTATTCCTCAGTAATAACAATGTAAAGGGTAAAGTGGGGTTCCTATGGAAAAGCTGTTTGATCTTGATTATATGCTGAAAAGCCTTCCCCAGATCGTCGAGTATCTCCCCGTGACCTTATGGATTGCGTTTGTGTCCATGCTGCTGGGTGGGATCATCGGGTTAGCTACGGCCTTAATCCGGATATACAAGGTGCCTGTCTTGGCGCCATTGTCTACGTTGTATGTCTCGTACATTCGGGGAACACCGCTCATTGTGCAGTTGTTTCTCGTATATTACGGAATACCCAAGTTTCTGTATTATTTCCAGAGCGAGTATGGATTCTTACAGCAATTCAATGTCTATGTCATTCCGCCCGAGCTGTTTGCGTTGCTCTCATTTTCATTGAACCTCGGGGGATATTTGTCGGAGACGTTCCGGGCGGCGATTCATTCAGTCGACCGGGGACAATTTGAGGCTGCCAATTCCATCGGTATGAGCCAAACACAAATTATGCTCAAAATTGTATTGCCGCAGGCGTTGACGGTCGCTTTGCCCAATTTGGGAAACACGCTGATCAGTACGGTGAAGGATACGTCTTTTATTTTTATGATTGGTGTCGTCGATATGATGGGACAGGCTAAAATTATGGGCGCGCGAGCGTTGGCTTTTTTTGAGGTATATGTTGCGGTGTCTCTGATTTACTGGTTGGTGTGCATTATTATTGAGCGCGGGCTTGTCGTGCTGGAGAAGCGTATTCGAATTTACGAAAGAAGTGAGTAAGGGTATGATTCAACTTCATCAAATTCATAAGCATTTTGGACAGCATCACGTGTTGAAGGGCATAGACCTGACGGTAGGCAAGGGAGAAGTCGTAGTGATCTTGGGCCCAAGCGGATCGGGGAAGTCCACGCTGCTGCGCAGCATTAATTTTTTGGAACAGCCGACCAGTGGTGTTATTGAAATTGACGGTGTAAAGGTCGATGCCGCCAAGGCGGGAAAAAAGGACATTCTCGGACTACGGATGGCAACGGCAATGGTATTTCAGCAATATCAGTTGTTTAAAAATTTGAATGCACTCCACAATGTGATGATTGGTCTGACCAGTGTGAAAAAGCTGGATCGTAAGCAGGCGAGAGAGATCAGTGAAGGCATTCTGGAAAAGGTCGGGTTAAAGGATCGTATGACTTATTATCCTGCCCAGCTTTCGGGTGGACAGCAGCAGCGAGTTGCGATTGCCCGTGCTTTAGCACTAAATCCACAGGTGTTGTTGTTCGATGAACCGACATCCTCACTTGATCCTGAATTGGTGGATGAAGTGCTGTCCGTGATTCAAAAGGTGGCGAGTGAAGGCAATACGATGATTATTGTCACACATGAGCTTGGTTTTGCGAGAGATGTAGCGGATCGGGTTGTACTAATGGAGCATGGCGTGATCGTGGAGCAGGGACCCGTCGAGCAGTTTTTCACCAATCCGAAGGAAGAACGGACACGGCAGTTTCTGGGCAAAGCGTTGGTACAGAGAGCGCCACAGGAGCAGCCTGTATCCCCATAAGAAGTACGTAGATGGGCTATAGGTATGTGCAGCGCTGTAGAGTATTGCACCTATAGTAAAAAGCACGTTAGACAAGTCGCAGGAGGAAGGAAAGCCCGCGCTTGTTTGTCGTGCTTTTTTGGCCCCCATATCACCAATTCTTTTCCATTACAAAGTAGCTTATCACACTTATTCATGATAAATTCTAAGAACAATACAGTGAAGATGTAATCGGGAAGGAACATTGGCATATGAAAAAGGTTTTGTTCATTAATACCGGAGGGACCATTTCTTCCTCCTATCAGGAAAACGGCCTGACACCGACCCAATCGGCTGAAAATATTTTGGCGGAAATTCCGGAGCTGAAGGAGATTTGCGAGATTGATGCCCACAATCTGATGAGCATTGATAGCACAAATACACAACCTGAGGATTGGGCTTCTATCGCCCGGATGGTACATCGTTCGCTCGATCAATACGACGGTATTGTCATTGCACACGGCACGGATACGATGGCTTATACGGCTTCAGCCTTGAGCTTCATGCTGGGAACCGTAGACAAACCCGTCGTCGTGACAGGTTCGCAGGTTTCCATTTTGGCGGAGCACAGCGATTCCAAAAAAAATGTAATCGACTCATTCCTGACCGCATGTGGCGAGGTGGCCGGGGTTTTTGTCGTGTTTAACGGCAAAATTATTAACGGCAGCCGCAGCTCGAAGATCAGAACACGCAGCTATAATGCTTTTGAGAGTATTAACTATCCGTATATCGGACTCGTGGAGAACGGTAAGGTGGTCTATACGGAGGGCGTATTTGCAAATCGCGGTACCACTCGTCACCCATACAACGACGGGTATGCTTCGGAGGTATTTCTGCTCAGGCTGATTCCGGGTACGAATCCGGCGATTTTCGATGCCATTCAGGGCTTGGGCTATAAAGGTATCGTCATTGAGGGCTTTGGTATGGGTGGCGTTCCTTTTAAAGAAAGAAGCCTGATCAGCAAAATCGAGGAGCTGATGAAGGACGGTATGAGTATTGTCGTGACTACTCAATGTCCTTATGAGGGCGGGGATTTGACGATTTACGAAGTGGGGCAAAAGGTACTGGAGAAGGGCGTTATTCCGGGGTATGACATGACGACGGAAGCGCTGGTGACGAAAATGATGTGGGCGTTGGGACAGACGACCGACCCGGCAGGGGTAGCCAAGATTATGGCAACGAACTACGCAGACGAAGTTTCCTTGCCTGCGGATACAGCTTCCTTATAGGAAGCTGATTTCCGTAGATAAGAACAGGCATAAGAAAAAATACGGGATTAACGCTGGGCTTGCCCCAGTCTGCTTGTAATCTCAATAGCCACTTTCAGCGTTTGTACAGCCGATTCCAGTGGAATCAGGCTTTCCGAATGTCCGCCAAAGCATTCAAGTGCATGATCCAAACTTTTTTCATATGGATTGGCAGATTCGAGGTTGATTTTTTGCTGTCCTGATGCGGTATACTCATATAATGCGGTAGGTATAAGATCGTTTTCGTCGCTTTCATGAAATGCCAGCTTGGCCTTTCATGAACTGAGTAGGAATGGAGCTTAGTCCAAGATCCCCCCACAGAGGAGGCGTTTCTCTTTTCAAAGATAAGGAGATGAGCTTCCCGTATTTCTGTTGGCGGTATGCCTCATACAGATAGGTATAGGCCGGATCAAACTTAATGAACTGGTTGACCAGAATCCTTTTACCATATTGCTTCTCAGCTTGTTGCATAAGAAGAGCGTCTTCGAGATCAAAGCAAACCGGTGTTTCACAAAATACATGCTTACCGTGCTTCAGCGCATCCACGGCATAGGACCTATGCAGCTGGGAGGGCAGGCATAGATCGACGATATCCACGTCTGGGTCCAGCAGAATATCCTCTATATTTTGTGTGACTTCTACGTTTAGCTCCTCTTTCAGCTTTTGCAGCTTGGTTTCGTTCCTTCCAAATACCATGATTCTGTTTACTTTGGGATGGTTGTTTAACAGTGAGGCATGATACGCGCCGAATCCCGTCCCCAATATTCCAATATTCATCATCCATTACACCCCTTTACTTCTATGATACACACCTATTACTGCCAACAGGGTGTCAACAATCTTTGCATCATCTTTTCAATTCGGGTTAACCATCTATTGTGGAGGTATGATTGTGAGACTGCATCGTTTAATCGCGATTTTATTATGTATCGAATCTAGAGGGAGAATGAAGGCCAAAGAATTGGCGTTGGCACTGGAAACCTCTGTACGCTCTATTTACAGGGACATCGATCTCCTGGCTGAAGCCGGCGTTCCGATTGTTACCGCATCCGGCCCGAAGGGCGGAATTTATTTAATGGAGGGTTATACGGCGAACTTGAAACAGCCTGTAACACTCCGACAGTTTGTGAAGGAAGAAATTAACCGACTCCAGAGGATATATGGATAAATGATTAAAAAAACACCTGCCTAGGGCAGATGCTTTGCTTGTTAAGTCCAGGCCCAGAGAAATCCGTCACGATCCCAGGCAATTCTGCCACCATGAAGCTTGCGGAATGCTTTTTTGATTTCTTTTTCCAGAGATACATGACCATGCTCGCTTATAAACACATACTACTCTCCATACTCAGAGCGTACATATGCAATTGCATCTTCTTGTTTCAGGGTGCCCACTTCACGGATCTGCGCGACCATCCATTGTGCAATCTCTTGTTCTGTTGTAGGGGTGTTGTCCATTTGTCGTATCCTTTCCTGCGTACCGATTGGGTGTAGCTGTTCGGCTCACCTCCCCGTAGTATACGGCAATTCGGAGAATTATTGAATTTTTTGATATAAATTTACTTGAGCGGTTGGCTAAGTGGGCTTTCTTTTGTATAATTAAGGGAATATTCACGGGAATTTTCTTTTTTTGTATTGTAATCATGCAAGTAATCCCTGGGGGTGCCTGATTTGAAGGAAACAACCACAATTCGCGCAGAGCTGGAGCAGTACATCAGACGAGAAGGAATTACGATTAGTAAGTTTGGGGAGAACACAGGTATTAATGCAGGAACGATCAGTGCCATTATTAACGGTAATCGTCCGATTGCGATGCTGCTGTTGGATCGGATTGGTGCAGGCATGGGGCTTGAAGAAGGGAGCCTCTATGAGTTATACATTGATGAATTTATACGGAATACGGCACCGAATTGGCGACGGGTTCGTCCCTTTTTGCATCGCTGTGCAGAGCTGAACAAACTGGATTGTATTAAGCAAGTCGTGGAGTTTATGATGGACTATCTCATATACGCCCCAGCTTTGTTTGAGACAGCAGAAGAATTATTCAGTGAAGGTAAGCTTGAGGCTGCGGCAATTATTTATAAAAATGTTTCCGAAAGTGAGAAGTACCAACATTCAGAGCGTCTGGCGCTCTGCCAATATCGTTTATTTACGATTGCCGTTGGCGATGACCAGGACGAAAATTTATGGGCAGCCACACACTTCGAAAGCTTTGTGGACCGACTGGGTGAAGCAGACCAACTGGATGCCTTAAGAGACCTGGCTAATACCTATGCCTCCTTGCGGCGTTGGGATAAAGTAGAATGGTTTGCTGAAAAAATGGCTCAAAAAGCCAAGGTACAATACGAGCAAAAATACGGAAATACCAGAAGACCGGAGCGTGGCAAGGAACCTAAGGGTCCTTTGTTTATGTATATTGTATACTCTTACGTGTTGCGTGCCGGGGTGTGGGATGAGCGCGGGGATTATCAGAAGGCGCTGGAGTATGTATCGCTATACTCTGATTTGAGCTGGGTGCAAGAGGATACGGAAGAAGCTCGGCGTTTGAAGGCCCTTTGTAGCAACTGGGCTGAGGCCAACGGGTATTTGTATCAGTTGATGTCAGGCAGCCTGGATGTGATTCCGCAATATGTGGATTATTTGGAAAAAAACGAAGGCGAAATTCTGGTGGGGTTGCATAAAATTATGGTAGCGGCCAACCGTTATGATTTTAATGTAGATCATGTACTGTTGCACTTTGAAAAACAAATTGAGGCATTTGCAGATCAGCATGTCAAGGTAGGCACCTATACGGAGCAAATGTCAGCAGATCTTTATGCACGATTTTTGGCAGAGATGGCTTGTTATGATCTCAACAAACACCGTTATACCAAAGGCATGAAATTCTTGCTTGAGAGTCTTTCCTATTCTGTAGTGCTGAATGGTAATCCTGTCACCATTAAATGTGTAGGACTATTTGAAAAGTATCGGCATACTGCCACTTCTGAGGACAAAGAGGAATATAAAAACTTACTTGGAGAGGTAGAGTACATCCATGATAAAAAAGATCGTTTTTTCTCTGCTCGCATTTAATGTTTTTGTCCTATTGAATTTTTCACCCGTTACTCCCCCTATGGAAGATCCTAGCGACGTCCACAGTCATGGGTTGGGGGGATGGGCTTTTTCATCCCTTGAACCATCCGCTTAGAGGATCTAGAAAGCGGCATTCAAAAAGGTATTCTCTTATGAAGAAGAGGATACCTTTTTTTGATGTGAAGTGCATTTGAAGGAGCACTTTTGCCGTCAAGAGTGGGGAGCTGGAAGTTGAGCAGGCGGAAACCAGACATGACGCAGATCCACCCAGCCCTGACTGTTAAAAGATACGCCACGTACAGAAGGGAGATAGGCCGTCTGAACGGGCTTTTCATATAAAATATGCAGCTGGTGCTCATCCATGAGCCGAGTTTCGATATGTTCGAATTGCTGCGCCCTAACAGTATGATCGGCCTCCCGTGCAATTTCACGCAGCAGTCTTTCGATATCCACACGGCTATGAGGCTCCACATGCCCAGATACATTGAGATACAAGTCAAACAGGCGTAATTGCTCGTCACGGTCACGAAAGAGAGAAAAGATGATTAAGTCTGACTCCATACGGATAGATGAGCTTTTGAATTCGTTCATAGATGCAGCCACGATGTTACAGGTATACCCACAGGATTCGAGCTGAGCCGCAACCCGGTCTGCGTCTGCTTTATACTCGGGAATGGTAGCAATTTGCAGCGCCGCCAGTGGTTCATAAGAATCGTTAGATGAATCCACTGCTGGAGGAAGGGAGCGATGATCCAGACATGCTACAATGCGGGCACGTATTTCTGGATTGCGTAGTGGTCCATCCTTGTGTGTATTACATGTGATAAATTTGCGTACCGAAGCCGCCGAGTGAATCTGGCTCCATGCGGTATCCGTATCTCCCGCCGATACGGGATTATGGATAATGTGAAAAGAAGAAGCGGTGTCTTCCGTATCCGACGATTCCAGCTTAGTCGCCCATGGGAGTTGGACAATTTCCACTCGGTCCAGATGAGCCCGGCCTTGAAAATAAGGTGCGAAAGCCTCCAGTGTACACAGGCTTTCGTTCATTTCCGTGACTTTGAAAGCCCCTGTACCGACAGGGCGGATGCCAAAGGCGGCTTCACCCACCTGATTAAGTTCACGCGGCACAATCGCAGCCCGGCTGGTACACAGGAAGGATAGAAACAGCTCGTTCGGCTCCTTTAGTACGAAGCGTACTATCGTCGGACTTAACGCCTGGACGTGCTGAATTTGCCGGACGATAAAATGGTAAAGTCTCCTTCCCGGCGCCCGACTCAGTCGCTCAAAGGTATAGACGACGTCTTCAGCGGTCAGTATTTTTCCGTTATGAAACAGCACTTCTTTACGCAGGAAAAAGGTCCACTGTGTACGAGTGGTGTCCACCTCCCAAGCGTGCGCCAATCCCGGCAAAATCTCGCCGCTTTCGTTCGCCCGGCGGGCCAGACCATCAAAGACGTGGCTGGATACGAAGGACTCGGCGAGCCAGTTCAAATACAACGGGTCCAGCGTATAGAGCTGCTGGCGAATAGGCAGACGCAGCGTGTCGATCTGCTGCTGATCACTGCGCACCTCTGCGTGATGCCCAAAATAATTCAGCAACCAGCCTTGCAAATGCTCCTGCATGGTGGAGGAGCGTGAATGGACTCGAATTTCATCCAGCGCGCGTTTGATATCATGGCGGTCTATGGCTTGCATCATGGATTGCACGGCAATGTCTTCCGGTTGAATGAGGAAGCGCAGACTGGAGCGACGACCTCTGCCTCGGCGGGGAGTCCATTGTATCCAGTCATGCTGCTCCATTTTCTGAATGATCATCAAGGCGTTGCGGTGAGTACAGTCAAAAATAGCCGCAAGCTCATCCAGCGTCGTCTCTATGGTATGGTTATCGTCCTTGTTGTCAGCTGCGTGGGAGTGAAGCCGTAAAAATTGGGCATGGAGTTTCATTCAAGGTTGCTCCGTTTCCTCTATATTTGATTAAAAGCGTAGTCACTTTTATAAAATAGGAAATTTTGTTTGAATTAATTTCTCTTTATCTTCTTATTTTATCATCTACAATAAGGGTTATAAAGCATATTTGTGGAGGTATTTACCATGCATGACAAGATGAATGGAACGTCTTTGCCGAAAACGTCGTTTCTGTCCGCCTTTGCTGGCGCAATTGTGTTGGCGCTGGTTCATCAATATCTGTTTTACGGACATGGGCTGGGCGTGTCTATGCCAATTTTTGTTATTGGTTTTTACGCCTATATGTATGCCTTTAACCGAGATCGTTTCCAGTCCAGATCATGGATAGGGCGTTTGCTGTTTGTGATCATTTTCATGCTGGCATTGACATACGCGCTGTTCAATAATCCGGTCCTATACGTGTTAAATGCGCTGGCGATACCTGCTCTGATTAGCGTACATATGGTGCTGCTGTTCGGGGAGAAAAGGCATGGCTGGTCAGAACCCGGTATTATCGGTCAGGCGTTAAGCCATTGGTTTTATCAAAACTTTCGTCATATCGTGACCCCCTTTCGGATGGTCAAGACAGTAGCCCTTCGAAATGTAAAGGATGAGCGTAAGCGTGTATTGGGAAAAGTGCTGATCGGTTTACTTATTGCCTTGCCGCTACTGTTCATTATTATATCTTTGCTGGCTTCGGCGGATGGGATGTTCGAAAAGTTGTTAGCTGGAGTACCCGAATGGATCGGAACGCTGTCCTTTGGGAATGGCATGCTGCGGCTGATCTGGACCTGCTTTTTCACCTTCTGTTTCTTCTGTTATTTGTGGGGATTTGTACAGCCTGCTCCGCGTAATACGCAGAGAGAGACCCAATCATGGCACGGGTTAAATGAGCGCACGAATGGCCAAACCACCGAGCATGATGGTCACTCTTCAGTGATGATTGACCGACCAACGGTGCCTTACCACGAGCCGGTCGCGATTAAATTTGACCCTGTCATTACCGCTACGGTGCTGATTGTCATGAATCTGGTGTATGTTGTGTTCGTTGTGTTGCAGTTCGGATATTTGTTTGGTGCATGGGAAGGTGCTCTGCCCGAAGGAACCTCGTATGCCGAATATGCGAGAAGAGGATTCGGGGAGCTGGTTATGGTAACAGGTATCAACTTTGTGCTGATGATCAGTGTATTGAAGTGGACTGAATTTGGCTCAGGTATAGTGCAAAAAATGAACAGCGGCCTGCTGTACATACTCGTGGGTTGTTCGGGTGTGATGCTGTATTCGGGATATACCCGGCTGGTTATGTACGAAGAAGCATACGGCTATACGTATACCCGCTATTTGGTACACGCGTTTATGATTTTTCTGGGCTTGCTACTGCTTATTGCAGCAATGCGCATTCATTTCCGTCAACTGCCGTTGGCGAAATATTATATTGTACTCGCTCTGGTCGCCTATGTCGTCGTGAACTATGTGGGCATTGATATACGGATTGCTGAAAATAATCTCGAACGGTATCGCACGACATCGGTGATAGATAAGGAATATTTGAGTGAGCTATCGGCGGACGCGATTCCGCTGCTGATTGACTTTAGCCGTAAGGAACATGGATCACTAGATGAGTTTTTACAAGCCCGTTTGACGAGCATGACGAGAGAAGAATCGGCTTGGCCTGAATTCAATTGGGCAAAGTATCGAGCGCAACGGGAATTGCACGACTATATTTTGGAATGAGAGGTGTTTGGGAATGATCGGAACAGAAACGGCACAGGGTATGGTACTGGAGCTACAGGATGAAATGTCACAGTATCAGCATCAGTTTGGTGTAAGACGGAACGATTTTCTCGTGGAGGCTATGTCTTACGGAATGAGTGAGGAGGAAGCTCGGTCTTATGCTATCCAGAGTATCGGTCCGGTCGTTCCCGTCGCCTATATGCCTACGTTGGCTCCCGGTAAAATCCGACCACTCAGTCCAATGCTGGCAGCGCGGTACCGATATGCGGGGGATTGGAAGGATATCGACGAGCATCTGCTACTACCTGATGAAGTCCTACGGATCGCAGGTACAGAGCAGTTCCGCAGCTGGATCAGCGATATGCGGAATTACTGGGTGGAATCGGCTCCATACCGATTCGGAGATGATCGTCTTTCGCTGCTGTCGGTTGCGAGCGAGGAAGAAGGTCACTTTTCCATGCTCGTCTGGAAGGAGCCCGGTGAAGAGCCAGAAGTATGGACGTACGCTTCGCAGCATGAATACCGATTCAGTCATCTGCTCCATTGGTTCAAGTGGCTGAACGGGCGCAGTGAAGAATGAGAGGTACAGATGATGAAAAAGAATCGTAATTGGGTCGTGCTATTTATCGGCATCGCTCTGATGATGGGGGCAGCAGACTATTTAACACAAGCTAAGCCTACGACTACTCCTGAGCTTATCGTTCCAACCGTAATCAGTGAAGAAAGCCTTCAGTTATGAGAATGAAGTCGATTTTTTGTAGTATTACGTTGTTAAAGTAAGCCGGAAATCACCCTAATAGTTGAGAGGGAATTGAGGCCAACATCAATGAATGTGGAGCCATTCAGATGTTCAAGCGACTCCGTCGTTTCCTCTACAACTTATATTCAGGGGGAATTTCAATGGCTAGAAGTGCAAGTACTTACGCATCTGTAATTGACGGTTTTAAGGTAGAAACGAACAAAAAGTATTCGCCAGTAGGTGGAACGAAGTGTAATATTTTTGCACAAGATGTGATGTCTGCGATGTCGGCTTCCCTGCCAAGTGGCTTAGCCAATCAAATGGCTGATGCTTTACTGGGTAACAATGCGCCGGGATGGTACAATGTAACCTTTCAGGATGCTCAAAAAAGAGCAAATCTCGGGTATCCTACCATCGGAATCAAAAAAGCAGATGGGCATGGTCATGTGGTCGTTGTCAGACCGAAGGGTTCATCGATCACGATTTTGAAGGAGGTACAGGTTGCACAGGCGGGGACCAAAAATTACAACAGTAATACCATTAATTATTCGTGGGTGGCAGCAGATCTGCCTGGGGTAAAATTCTACACACACGACTAATTGTATACGAGATATTGGAAATCTAATGACCCCGGAAGCAGATCCACTCGATCTGCCTCCGGGGTCGTCTTTTTTATTTTGAAACGGAATGTTTAGATACAATAAACGCTTTGCCTGGCTTGATAAAAGCAACAGCATAGCCATTAGAGAAGGAAGAAGATTCGGATCTGTACTCAAGTTTAGTTAGCAGTTGCCCTTGACGATTGATGTAGCCAAATTTGCCGTCTGAGACGGATGATTGTGTTTGTTTACCGACTAAAGCTAAGCCTTCTTTGAACGGAGAGGCAACATCATATTTTTGTTGATATTTAATGACCAGCGTTCCGTTTTTATCAATAAATCCGACTTCGTTTTTTGCATTTTTCACACTCGCCAGGCCTTCACTAAAATCCTGGGCATCCGTAAATTTAAAGGGAATCGCGACTTTTCCCTGTTTATTGATGAATCCCCATTTTCCCTTAGTATTTTGCACAGGGGCCAATCCTTCCGAGAAGTCTCCACCGGATTTATATTGAGGAGGAACAACTTCTTTCCCTGCTGTATTGATATATCCGTATAGCCCTTGGCTATTCTGAACAATAGCCAAGCCATCCGAGAAACCACGACTGTATTTATATTTAAAGGGAATTGCTAGTTGACCAGAGGCATTCACAAAACCGATCTTGCCAGTGTTGGGGGCGTAGGCAAGAGCCAGACCGTCCGTAAATATATATTCTGAATCCCCATTTTCTTTAAAATGAGAAATGATTTTTCCCGTTCGATCTATAATTGCATTTTCTTTGGTGTCTGCTATGGTAACCTTGGCTTTTCCTTCGGAAAAGAAATTGGCTTCGGTATATTGGCAAGGGATGACCAGTGTCCCTTTGGTGTTAATGTATCCATAGAGATTGTTTTTTGTATTTTTGACTACGGCTCGCTGCTCATGAAAATCACCAATGGGTTTAAGCTCGGCGGGAAGTGAGAAAGCTTTCTCTCCTTTGGTATTGTAATACACGAGGTTTCCAGCAGATGTTTCAGCAGCCAATAAGCCATCATGAAAAGCACCATCGCTCAGCGGGCGAGCAACGTTGTAATCCAGAGCAGTTTTAGAAACTTCAATGGTTGTTGTGCCGGATGCGGCCCAGCCTGTTCCCATAACGGAGAGGCTAGTAACCAGAATCAATGCAGCTAATCCTAACTTTTTTAACATGCATAAGCTCCTTTGTGAGTTGATTTTTACCTTCGGGCTTTGAAAAATCTTACCTTCATACGTAAGGTATTCCATAATATAGACGATAAAAATGTGGGAATGTTTCTTGATATTCTAAATTTTTCTAATTTTCATCTCAATAACCAGAAAGGGAGCAAGCTAATCGCTTGCTCCCTCTACACCTAAACCTGCCCTATATCTTTCGTATGCTTAACAGAGAGTTGCCGTTACGCATAAACTCATACGGAACCTTGGCCTCTGTCACCCGTAAGCCTTCTGCCTCCAGCTCAAGAATCAAACGATCTAGCAGATCGTAACGAGTTCCCGTTAAATCGGTCAGAGGAAAAATGCGAACTTCCTCTGAAGCCACTCGCAGCAGTTCGTGTACCGTATTCTTATGAAACTCATAGTCGAGTCGATCACTATACATAAACAGAAAATGGGCAGACAGCACGATATTAAACTGTTCATCTCCAAAGGGAAGCTTCGGCAGTACCGCAGCAACGTAGCGTTCTGGGTGCTTCCTCATATCCTGGGTGCAATCCTGCAGTGCTTGATGGCGCTGCTCGCTAAGCCCTTGCACATCTCCATAACAGCTCCAAACATAATTATCTTTTGCACGTTCTAGCGTTTCCATTGCATGCTCAATATCCAATAGGCCTTTGCGTTTCAGATCATCAATCTTGTGGTCGTAGGCGATATCACTTGCGGTGATATCCAGCGAGGCTTTGGTGCCCAGAGCGGTGAAGGAACATGCTCCCGCAGGACAGTCCAAAATCTTTTTGCCTACAAGTTCAGAAATTTGCAAATTGAACATTTGGACGTACTCCTCAAACGTGCGGCCGATGAACACGACCCGGTCTAACTCTTGCTTGGTTTTACTTTGACTCTTCTCATCTCTACTCATCTCTTCTCACCTCAGCTATTCTTTGGCTACGGAGGGGCTATTATGTTTACTCCGTAAGCTCATGTTAACATTTTACAGAATCGAATAACATATCATTTGGCAAAACTTCTTATAGTGAAAATCGATTCTATTGAGAGATTAAAGATAAGAGATCACGTTCATTTTCAAGAAAAAAGTGAAGAAACAGTGTCATTTTAAAAAAAGTCTATACATATATATTAAATGTATAGACAAATCAAAAAACTGGATTTATAATTACGCTGTAAACGTTTTCTAGTAGTTAACATCCAATCAGAACTTGAAGGGAAGGAACAATCATGAAGAAAATTTTGCTGGCGTGCAGCTCAGGTATGTCTACAAGTTTGCTGGTTACTAAGATGCAGGATTATGCTAAGTCCATTGGAGACGAGGCTGAAATTTGGGCAGTAGGTCAAGATCAGGCGGCAGAAGACATGGCTAAGGCTGACGCAGTATTGATTGGCCCGCAAATGAGTTTTCTTAAAGGACAGCTGGAAAAGGAAGCAGCCCAATATGGTATTTATGTAGAAGTGATTGACATGATGGCATACGGGATGGTTGACGGTAAGAAAGCCTATGAGCAAGCAGTGAAGCTGGTGGAACGCAAAAATGGATAAAGTCAATATAGCCGAACTGACGGAAGAGCAAATTAGTTTCCAACTTATTCTTCATAGTGGAAGCGCTCGCAGTAAAGTGATTCAGGCGCTGACCGAATATCGAAATGAGAATGTAGAGGGTGCGGACGAACTGCTCAAACAAGCCAAGCAGGATTTACGTGCTGCGCATGATATCCATTTTCAAATGGTTAAGAAGGAAGCGGGAGGTACCCAAACCCCTTTCTCGCTCCTTCTAATGCATGCCGAGGATCATCTGATGTCCACGGTTACCATGAAGGATCTGGTTCTAGAATTGCTGGAGCTGTTCAAATCCAGAAATTTATAACGGAACATGTAAGTTTGTGAAATTTGGGACATGAAAAGCTTGCAACCCTATTGATGCAAGTCACTTCGCGGGGAGGAATAGGCTTTGTTTGAGAAATTAAGCCGGATACTGATACCTATTGCCGGTAAACTGAACAACAACCGCTATCTTACTGTACTGCGTGATGCATTTATGTTGTCATTTCCATTAACAGTTTTTGGCTCCATCATTGTCGTTATTATCAATCTGCCGTTTCTAAAAGATTGGATGGGCGACGGTAATTATGCGACTTTTAACAGTCTGCTGAACATTGCGCCGAGTGCCACCCTGAACATCATGACCTTATTCGTGGTTGTCGGGATCGGCTATTATTTATCCCGAAGTTATAAGGTCGAGCCCATATTCGGTGGCATGATCGCGTTGGTCAGCTTCTTGATGCTCACCCCGTTTGTGCTGACACAAGAAAGCGGTGCCACGATTGCTGGTGTCATTCCGTTGGATCGGATTGGGGCCAAAGGCATGTTCCTTGGCATGATCGTTGCTTTTATAGCTGCTGAAATTTACCGAAGAGTGACACAGCGGAACATTGTTATCAAAATGCCTCCAGGCGTTCCGCCAGCCGTTGCCAAATCGTTTGCCGCTTTGCTTCCGGCGTGTATTACATTGGGCATATTTTTGATCATTAATGTTGTAGTTACACTGACTCTTCATAATAACCTGCATGATCTGATTTATCATGCTGTACAGGCACCTCTGGTGCACTTGGGCAGTGGTATTATACCTACATTAATTGCTATTTTCTTTGTTCAGCTTTTATGGTTCTTTGGGCTTCATGGTCAGATTATTATCAACTCAGTCATGGAACCGATCTGGAATACGCTGGCACTTGAAAACTACGAAGCGTACTCCAAAGGAGCGGAACTGCCGCATATTATCACCAAGCAGTTTGTGGATATTTATACCGTAGGTATCGGTGGTACAGGTATGACACTGGCCGTAGTGCTCACGATTCTGATCTTCCTGAAGAGTAAGCAATTGAAGCAGGTCAGTAAGCTGGCCCTTGGACCGGGTCTGTTTAATGTCAACGAGCCCGTCATATTCGGTTTGCCGGTTGTGATGAATCCGCTTATTTTTGTCCCATGGGTCATTGCTCCAATGATCGTTACGCTGATTACTTACTTCGCCATGTCTACTGGGATTGTACCGCCGCCAAACGGAATACAGGTTCCTTGGACGATGCCGTTGTTCTTTAGTGGAATGATGGCTACGGGATCTCTGATGGGAGGCGTACTGCAGTTGTTTAATATGGCTGTCGTCTTTGTCATCTGGTTCCCGTTCCTAAAAATTATTGATCGGATGAACGTTCGTAAAGAGCAGGAAGAGGAGCTTAACCAAACAGCCATTGCAGGTAAGGATCAAACTGTTGGAATGTAATGTGAATAAGCTGCTAGATTAGCAGCTTATTCATGCAAAAGAGAGAGGAGTAGAGCTGTGAATCATACCGAAATGAAAGATATAGAGCAGCAAACCATTCAATACCGTTTTCCATCCGACTTCTGGTGGGGCTCATCGGCCTCGGCTACCCAGACAGAAGGAACCGTGGAGGGAGACGGCAAAGGACCGAATATTTGGGATTATTGGTTTGAGCAGGAGCCGAACCGTTTTTATGACGGCGTTGGACCTGGCGAAACGTCCCGTTTCTATACCCGTTACAAAGAAGATATTGCACTCATGAAAGAGCTTGGTCACAACTCCTTCCGGTTCTCTATTTCCTGGTCACGTCTGTTTCCGGCAGGGAGAGGTGAATTGAACCAGAAGGCGATTGATTTCTATAATGCCGTCATTGCAGAGTTGCATCAGGCGGGGATTGAGCCATTTGTGAGTTTGTATCATTTTGATTTGCCGATGGCTTTACAGGAAAAAGGAGGCTGGGTGAACCGGGAGACGGTCGAAGCTTACGTAGATTACGCTAACACTTGCTTTGAGCTATTCGGGGATCGTGTAGCCAAATGGTTTACGCATAACGAGCCGATTGTCCCGGTGGAAGGCGGCTATCTATACGATTTCCACTATCCGAATGAAGTGGATTTCGGTAAAGCCGTACAGGTGGGATATCATACCCTGTTATCGAGCGCCAGTGCTATTAAGGCTTACAGAGAGGGCGGTTATAAGGGGAAAATCGGAATTATTTTGAACCTGACGCCGACTTATCCGCGTAGTCAGCATCCGGCAGACGTGCAGGCTGCTGAAATATGCGATGCGTTCTTTAACCGTTCCTTTTTAGACCCATCTGTGACGGGAGAATTCAATCCTTTGCTCGTGGAGCTGTTACGCCAAGAGGGATATGTACCAAGCATGGAAGACGGAGATGGGGAGATTATACGCCAGGGCACTGTGGACCTACTGGGTATTAACTATTATCAGCCGCGCAGAGTCAAGGCTCGTGAAAGTCTGCCGAACCCGGATGCTCCTTTTGTGCCGGAACGTTTCTTCGATTATTACGTCATGCCTGGCCGCAAGATGAATGAGATGCGGGGCTGGGAGATTTATGAGAAAGGCATTTACGACATCCTGACCAATGTCAGAGAAAATTATGGCAACATTGAATGCTTCATTTCAGAAAATGGAATGGGCGTTCAAGGTGAAGAAAAGTTCAGAGATGAACAGGGCATGATCCGCGATGACTATCGCATTGATTTTATCCGTGAGCATCTCAAGTGGGTTCAACGGGCCATCTCAGAGGGCTCCAATGTGAAGGGCTATCACTTATGGACGTTTATGGACAACTGGTCCTGGACGAATGCTTATAAAAATCGCTATGGTTTTGTGTCTGTCGATCTTCAGAACGGTGGCAAGAGATCCGTTAAACAGAGTGGGCACTGGTTCAAACAGGTGATCGAGAATAACGGATTCTAAGGTGGTCCTCTGGACCGCCTTTTTTTCTTCATCATCATCAAAGAACTGTGCTGTACGCCGCTGGTGAGAAAGTATAATGTTCGGTATACTTACTTATACCGTGATACCTTAACGTCCCGCCTGCAGAACCAAAAGAACCAGCGCTACCGATGTTTTGGTAAAATGCTGACATAAAACAAATTTTAGTACAGGTGGTAGACCAATGAACAAATACGAACGGATTGCACAAGAGGTCAAGAAGCGTATTATAGACAAGACCTATAGCAGTGATGATCCGATTCCCGATGAAATTTCACTGGCCAGTGAGTTCCGGGTAAGTCGGATGACGATTAAGAGGGCATTGGATACCTTGGTGTCGGAAGGGCTGTTGAATCGTAAAAGAGGACACGGAACCTTTATCGTAAAATCGATCTACAATGGCCCGGTTAATGTCGTTGTGAATGAAATGCTGGGGCTGACAAACGTGCTGCGCGGGAAAGAAATCAAAAGTAAAATCATAGCCTTTGACGTTCAATTTCCATCTGAAGAGGTAGCGGCGCATCTATTTATTGATGCCAATTCTCCTGTGTATCGTGTAGTCCGTCTGCGTATTGTAGAGGGCGAGCCGTATGTGATAGAGCGCACATACATGCCTACGAAGCTGATCAGCGGTATTACCGAGCAGGTGTTGCACGGCTCAGTGTACAAACATATTAAGGAGGAGCTGGGCCTTAATATTGTCAGTTCACATCGTACCATCCGCGCGTCCAAGTCGACCGAGCTAGATTGGGAGTATTTGGATTGTGGTGCGGATGATCCGGTTTTAGAAATTGAGCAGGTAGGTTATCTGGATACGGGTATACCGTTTGAATACTCATTCTCACGGCATCGGTATGATAAATTTGTGTTTACCACAGTAAATCGGGTACGTTGAGCGAATGAGTACGAAACAGGTGGTAAAGCAAACATGGCAGAAGAAGCCTATCTAATATGGGATTCTCCTGCCATGTTCTTTTTTAATGAAGCAAGTTAATTGCCAAGCAATCTTACTTCATGCACCGTCGGGGTATACCAGTTGTTCGGATTATTGAATAGCACTGCATTTACAAGGTTGATTCGCACGTAGCGAGCTTGAAAGTTGACTTTGTCACTGGTAAAACCATACGTGGTATTACCTGTGCGGTCAATCGTGGAGTAGTTAACTCCATCCGTGCTGTATTCAATTTTATATTTGTAATACGCTTCAGATCCTTTGTACATAAACCATGAAATATCCACTTCGCTGATGGTCTTGGTACTGCCCAAATCGACCTGCCACCAAGCGGGCCAGGATGCGGAAGCAGCTTTCCACGAGGTTTGGGCGTTGCCATCGTTCGCCAGTGAAGCTGGAGAACTGGATGCGGCTGAGCTCGCAGTCGCTGTTTTGCCCTGTGCGTGATTCACAAGGGACGGTAGGATTACTGTGCCTGTCGCAGCATCCAGATCCCAGCTACTGCACCAGTTCAGGGTTGCTGTTTTATTGGAGTCATTCAGAGTTAGCGGCAACCAGATGAATTTGTGGTCGCTCAGATTGAGCGGATTCCAGCGGTCGCCCATATAGATGTAGCTGGTTCCTGCGCTACCCGTAATTGTGGCGATGGAATGGATTTGCGAGCCGTAAGCTGCCGGGTCACCGAAGGGCGACAGAGCAGACCAGCTCCCAGTCATGGAACTGGCGGTTGCGTAGGCGCCCTGATTCGGATACCAGCCGGATGCCTGCGAGGTGAACAGGTAGTAGGTATTGTTCTTTTTCACAACAGCAGGCGCTTCGCGATAGCCATTTTCAAAAATCCAGCCAACGAACGACTGTACGCCTGTATAATCGGCTGTCAGCTTGAAGATGGCCATCGTATCGTTGGCGCCGCCATTTTTACGGGAAGCTGTAATAAGGTAACCGCTACCGTCAGTATCCGTGAACACCGTCATATCCCGAGACTCGTAATTCAGCGGGCGGAAGCTGCCTTGGTAGGCAAAATTTCCGTCGGGTGTATCGCTGGTAGCGACGGCTACACGACCGAGTGAGTAGTCCGTGCCATTTTCATAGTGCGCCCATAGTACATATTTTCCGGTGGTTTTGTTGTAGATGACTTTGGGACGCTCGATTTTGCTCGAATTCAGCTCAGGGGCGGAATCTTTGGTGAGAATACTGCTGCGGAAGGACCAATTTTTCAAATCGGTTGAGGTATATACGTTCACTTTTTCAAATTTCCAGTTTTCGGCGTGCTCGCCGTACCAATAATAAGTAGAACCTACTTTTAGAATATTACCGCTGTTCGCCTGAATCGGGTTACCTGCGGTGTCTTTCCAATCCGTTCCGTTCGTAATGGCTGTGCTTGCTGTTGCGCTCAGGGATAGTTCAGCATTGGCGACGTCCAAACCATTCAGCGCTTGGTTCACCTCGGTCCCGTAGGTTGCTTGCGTAACGCCTGTTGTATGGGCATGTGCTGTATCGGGTTGAAGACCCGCACTGGCCACTGAGAATAGGATACAAATCCATGCGGCTAACCATTTGCTGCTGTTGATCCACTTCACGATATCGTCTGCCTCCTTTAACACGGATAGGATGGGCCGAAACGGCTTGTCCGGCACCTCATCTTCGATTTTATCCTAACTGGAAGCGTTTACAAGTGGAATAAATTGAAGTCCTTAGCATGGTGAAACTGTTGTTACGAGAAAGGACAAATCTGATCATTACATACAAAATAGGTATATAGATATTTGAAACTTTGGGGAAAGCTCGTCAGTTATGTGGGAAGTGGTTGTAATTGTGCGTTTTGTCATTGACACGTTCACATTATTTCAAATTTAAAGTGACTGGAATCACATAAACGGTTACTTTATGTGGGTATACTGGGTTTTAAATTGAGGATTAACAAATGGGACATATGTTGAAATACCCTTTGTTATCTTATTTTGGAGAGAAGAGGGATACAAAGATGCTAAGTGAGCAAACCATTGCAACGATCAAATCGACTGTACCTGTTTTGGAGGTACACGGAACTACAATCACCAAGCGTTTTTACCAGATGATGTTTGAGGCCCATCCCGAGCTTCTCAATATATTCAATCACGCGAATCAGAAGCAAGGACGTCAACAGGGAGCGCTGGCCAATGCTGTATATGCGGCTGCACAGCACATTGACCGCCTGGAGGAAATTATTCCGGTGGTACGCCAGATTGCACATAAGCATCGCAGTTTAGGAATTAAGCCCGAGCATTATCCTATCGTCGGAAAATATCTGCTCGCTGCGATCAAGGACGTACTGGGAGATGCTGCTACAGACGAGATCATTGCCGCATGGGCCGAAGCCTACGGTGTGATCGCTAACGTATTTATAGACATGGAAGCTGAAATGTACAAGGAGGCTGGACAGCAGCAGGGAGGCTGGTCAGACTTTAAGAGCTTTGTTGTGCAGAAAAAGGTTAAGGAAAGCGACCAAATTACGTCCTTTTATTTGGTGCCGCAGGATGGGCAGGTGTTGCCTGAATTCGAGCCTGGACAATATATCAGCTTAAAGATGGAAATTCCGGGCGAACACAATACCCACATTCGTCAATACAGTCTTTCGGATTCACCGGGCCAATCTCACTACCGGATATCTGTAAAGCGTGAGGATGCTGTAGAGTCCCGCCCGGCAGGTAAAGTATCCGTGTATCTGCATGAGCAGGTGCAAGAGGGCGATGTGCTTCAAGTATCTGCACCGGCGGGTGATTTTACGCTGGATCGGACAGATCGCAGACCTGTCGTGCTGATCAGCGGTGGGGTCGGGCTAACCCCGATGGTTAGTATGCTGGCTTCTTTGGTGAAATCTGCTCCGCATCGGCCTATCACTTTTGTCCACGCAGCAGTCAATGGGGATAACCATGCTTTGCGTAATGAGGTAGAAAAGCTGGTCGCCACACATGCACAGGCTGCAGTTCGCTGGTGTTACAGCAGACCAACGGAGCAGGATCGGCTGGCACAGGCTTTTCACAAGGAAGGCCGTTTGGATCTGGCCTGGTTACAATCCGTGATACCGGATCGGAACGCCCAATATTATTTTTGCGGCCCTGAGGGATTCATGCAATCGGTATACGGCCTGTTGAAGGAGTGGAATATCCCTACTTCGGATATCCACTATGAATTCTTTGGTCCTGCCAGCGCATGGGAAGCAGAAGCACAATGACACAATGAAACATCAAAAAAGACGAAGGATATTTGTCCTTCGTCTTTTTTGCGATGATTACGATCGAAAATCCTGCTCATTGGGTACTACTTTTCAAAGTGCGCTCCTGTTTTCATAACAAGGGAGTACGCAAAAATTCCATACTTCGCGGCATATATGGGCGTAAAGCCTCCGGAATACGGATCGAACCGTCCTCTTGCTGATGATGCTCCAGCAACGGAATCAGAATCCGGGGCGAAGCGACCGCTGTGTTGTTGAGCGTGTAGCAATATTGCAGCTTGCCATCCGCATTGCGGTACCGGATGTTGGAACGGCGCGCCTGGAAATCAAGCAGCTGGGACGACGAATGTGTCTCGCCGTAAGCTTGGCGGCTGGGCATCCATGTCTCAATGTCCACCTGCTTGTAGGTTTTTTGCGCCATGTCGCCTGTACAGACAGCCATCTTGCGATAAGGCAGCTCCAGCTGTTGAAGCAGGTCTTCCGCATTGCGCGTAATTTCTTGAAACATCTGTTCCGAAGCGTCCAGGCTAGCTTCGCAGATGACGACCTGCTCAACCTTGGCAAACTGGTGCACACGATACAGTCCGTGCACATCCCTTCCGGCCGAGCCGACCTCATTGCGGAAGCATACGGACACGGCTGCCAGCCGTATCGGGTCCGTAACATCCACGATCTCACCGCTGTAATACGAGACCAGTGGCACTTCCGAAGTGCCTACAAGCCACTGATCCTCTCCTGTGATGCGGTACGTCTGATCCAGTCCGAGCGGGAAGAAACCAGTGCTGCGCATCGCCTCTGCACGTACCATCAGTGGAACGTCCAACAACTGGAATCCGCGTGCAGTCAGCAAATCCACCGCAAGCTGCTGCACAGCCCGATGCAATGCAACCCCTGCTCCCGTCAGATAGTAGGTACGGGTACCGGCTGTTTTGACACCCCGAGGGACGTCGATAAGCTTGTGAAGCTCACCGAGCGCCATATGATCCTTTGGTTCAAATCCGAAGTTCGGAACCGACCCGACCCGCTCCAGTTCTACATTATCGTCATCCGATCTTCCCCGTGGCGTATCTGGCGATACGATATTAGGCATCAGAAGCAAAAGCTGTTGAAACTGTTCCTCTACTTCCTGTTGCGGGGCTTCCAGAAGATCTAGCCGTTCGTTAATTTCTTTAACCTGCCGCTTTGCCCCTTCTGCCTGTTCACTCTTGCCGGCATGGATTAGCGCACCAATATCCTGACTACACTGATTACGCTTCTGTCGAAGCTGTTCCACTTCCTGAAGTAGCTGTTTTCTCCGATCATCCAGGGTCAACAGCTCCACGACCGATACCTGTATTCCTTTGCCGTCTGCTGCCGTCTGAACTTGCTCTTGATGCTCTCTGATCCATTTGATATCCAACATGACACCGCACTCCTTTTCGGATAAAAATACAAAAAGCGCCCTCATCCACATGGGACGAGGAGCGCTTTGATCTCGCGGTGCCACCCAAATTGACCGGACAGCATGACAGATGTCATGACTCTCCAATCCACTTTGCTCCGCTGTAACGGGCGGGTCCGGTTTACTTAGGTACATATCGCCATATCCTACGCTAACGTATGGTCCTTGGCGTAAACGCCTCCGAGTTGGATGCTCTTCACAGGCATAATATCGTTTGCTTTTTTGTTAGTATACGGATTTTCGGCAGGTTAATCAAGCTACAACAACTTTTTAAGCTGCGATATACGGACTTTTGACACGCCAAGCCATTGTGCATATTCGCCCTGCTTGGCATGGGGATGCTCATGCAGAAGTTCCCTTAGGTGTTGGATTAATTTTTGTGATGATTGGTTTACTCTCTTTCCTTTGTGCACAGGTTTCTTAGCCATTGGAGCAGGAGTGCGGCTTACGGCTATATTTTCTTTGAACTCTTGTATACAGGTCTTACATAAAAGTGAATCCCTAAAATAGGTCAGATCTTCATCAGCATTACATAGGTTACAAGCGACCCCGATATACTTTCGCATACTCAAAAAAACCGTTTCGATATCCATATAAAATTCTATAGGATCGCCAACATCTATCCCCATAGACATCCGCATTTCTTTAGGAATAACGATTCGTCGTAACGAATCTAAAGAGCGAGTCATACCTGTATTCTTCATAAGATGTCCTCCTTCTTCACCTGACTTGGCAAAGCTCATTTCTCCAGTGGGGTACTTGCTTGATTAAACACTTGTTGTATGAGCTGGCTTATGCGAGCTTCTGAGATACCCAACATGCTAGCATATTGCTGTTGTGTAGCATGTGGATGGTTTTCATACAGATCTAAAAGAAGTTGGGCCATGATCTCTTTGGGTTGAAAGACTTGTTCACGCATAGATACGATCTTGAGCATATAGTTGCAATTTTTACATATCAGAAAGCCTTTCAATTTACTTAATTTTTCGGTAGAGAGGCAAAAATGACAAGACTGACCGTAGTGTCTTTGTAGTAATAGCGTACCCGTCTTTTCATCTGCAAAAAATTCAATAGAATGACCGTGAAAAATACCGCATGTATACAGGATTTCCTTGGGAATGACCAAGCGCCCTGTAGGGTCTAAGTTTTTTGTCATTTTTACATGAGGCATTGCCAAAAGACCTCCTATTATCAAGATAAAAAGCAATAAAATAGAAGTATTTATTGTTATTCCAAAAAGTGGTATTATCAGGATAGTCAAAACTTTTATTATATTATAAGTTTCCAAAATATATTTTTTGAAAAAATGTGTATCATATTAAAGTTCACGCTGAAAGGGTGGTTTATTTATGGAAATCACACCTAAGATTAGAGCAGAATTAGAAGGATACCTAAAACAAGCAGGCTTGAGCATGACCGAGTTTGGACACATTGCTGGCATGAATCCGGGTACGGTGAGCGGTATTATAACAGGTAATCGTACCATTTCGGTGCACCAATTGGATCGCATTACGTTAGGAATGAATTTACCAACAGACCATTTCTATGAAAGATATATTGAAGAAAGTGTGATAGATGCACCGCTGAACTGGAAAAGAATTAGCCCGTTCTTGTACCGCTGTGTGCAGTTTCAGCGTGTAGACTGTTTGCAAAAAGTAGTAAGTGTACTGCTGGATAATCTGGGCTATATTCCTTATCTCTTTGCATTAGCAGAGGATTGTTATGAACAAGATTATCGGGAAGCAGCGGCTTACTTATACGAGAACATCGCCGAGGGCGAAAAACAGCAGCATTCGGAACGACTTGCACTCTGCCATTATCGCTTGTTCACTATTGCGATAGGAAAAGACCAGAATCTCAATTTCGACGCAGCGGCCAAATTTGAATCATTCGTCCATCGTTTGCATGAAGTGGACCAACTGGATGGGCTGAAAGATTTGGCGAATGTGTACAGAGCATTGAGCCAGTGGGACAAGGTATATAAGTATGCAAAGCAGATGGGACAGCTAGGTGGAATATACTATGAGATGGTTCATAACTCTGAGCGCAAGGAAAAAGAACCACAAAAGAAGCTAAGCAGGCCGCTGTTTGTATACATAGCTTACGCCGAATTGATGTGTGCTAATGCCTGTGATGCGAAGGGAGATCATGAGCAGGCATTAGTACACCTTCAAGGCTATGCTGATCTAAGCTGGGTCAAGGAGAGTGACCCGGACACGCTCCATTGGTTGGGTTTATTTCAGCATTGGGCAAAAATTAATACGTACGTGAACAAGCTGATGTCGGGAGATGTGAGTGTCCTGCCCAATTATGTAGAATATATGGCAGGCGAAAAATATATTTTCAACGAACTCTTAAACGTCATTGAAGCAGCCAATCGTTATCATATTGATGTGGATCATATCCTTCAGCGCTTTGAACCTCAAATTACGGCGTATCAGGAGCCGTCCCCTGCTGACATTAGGCAACAATATTTGCCACAGCAGTATGCACGGTTTTGGTACAAGATGGCTAAATACAGCCTAAATAAAGGAAGATATTCATATGGCTTCAAATGTTTAATAGACGCTTTAGAAAAAGCTGGTACAATTAATCACGTACTACTTATTGCCAATTGTGCAGGTTTATTTGACTGCTTCAGGGCATATGCCGCTCCTGAAATATTGGCTCAGTATCATTCTACCTACCAGGAGGTGTGGAAAGAAAATGATCAAAAAGATGGCTTTGCTCTTGGCAGCAGCTAGCTTTGTACTGGTACTACCAGTTCAGGCTAAAGATCCGACCCTTGGCACATTCAAACCGCAGGAACACATTGGTTCAGCTTGATCCGAGCACTAATTCATTACTATTGACCAGCCTAGACGCTGGTCTTTTTTTGTTATATTATGCTGACTTTTTGATTGCTAAAATAGCGATCCATATTTCCACATTTCAACCTAAAATGAGATTCATTAGGAGGGAATGCGCTATGAATCCAGATGAAACGTTAAATCAACAGTTGGAAGATGCTAGGCAACGATTGCATGAGCTTTATGGACTATATGGTTTCGGACATGCCCGTGTGCTGGAGCAGTCTATGTTTTTGGATGAACTGATTAATCAGTACAACCGTATGTTTCAGACCAGGAAGCAGACCCAACTGGTGTAACCTGATAACATCATACTTTCAGAGCCATTGTATGCAAAACTATTCCTCCTCTCATCTAACTAATATAATCATTCTATATAATGGCTTTTTTAAGAGGAAAATACATTAACATGTCATAAAATGTAATAATTTGAGGTGTAGGTAAGAATTGATGCATATATTAATTTCAAAAACCAACCAATGACCATTAAAATCTATCCTTTGACCTAAAGGAAATGGCAATTCCATCTTGTTAAAAGCTTTGGAAGGTTAGCTATCTAGGAGAGGGGATTCATTTATAGGGGATTATTGAATTTTATGGTAGGAAAATAGAAGTTTTGTGATACAATCATTATTATAAATATTTCCTTTGATTAAAAATTATAATAATATTTCAATATTTTTGTCTATATGGTTTCTCATGCAAATTTCTTCACTCTACTTTTTGCTCGATTACATAACATTAGATACTCACATATTTATTAGCGTTGTTAGTCACTTTTTTGTAAGTTTCTATGCAAAAAAAGTTTCTATAAAATAATATTATTGGAGGGATTGCTTTGAAAAAGAAAAGTATTGCATTGTTTGCTCTATCATTAGCTCTATTTTCTGTTCCGGTTGTATCTGTTGCAAATGCTGAGGTAACTAATTCTAATGTTGCTATTAGTGAGTCAGCTACTTCACAGCCCGAAGTAGTTAAAGCCTACATAACTACAGAGAGTGGTTTGGAAGAAATCTCGTTAAATGAGTATCAAAAGCTCCTTTCTCAAGAACAGCCACAGACAGTCACAGCTCAAGTTTATGATAGCGGAAATAGGATTAGTCCAATGGCTGATACTGGTCTTGACTTTGTTTTTAAGCGTAAATTAATTCAATCCGCATATTATCCTCAACAATTACAAGTAGATCAGAAAACCGATATAACTGACTATATTAAAAATTCAAGTAAAACTACCACATTAACGCAAATGGTAGGTTGGTCAAAAAGTTTTTCGTGGAGTGCGAATATGACCATTTCCGCTAAATGGAATGACGCAGTAACTCAAGTTCTAGGAGGTGGCTGGTCGACTACTGAAACCCATCTTTATAATAGTTCTCTAACTGTTCAGCCTGGATATCAAGCGAAATTACAATTCACCCCTATTTATAAAGTAGTTAGAGGGGACCTGGTTGGTTATAATTATGTGGGCACGGTATTAGAGCGTATCAAAAATGTTACCATTAAATCACCTGTTAAACTTGCGGGTGGTAAAGTACAAGGTGTAGTCACAGTAGTAGAAAGAAGGCTCTAGTACTTAATTATTAAGTTATAATGTAAAAGAAGAAGGCCTAGGCCTTCTTCTTTTTTTTCAAATATCCATATTCACTTATAATTAAGTAAGCTACTCCAATAATCAAAGCCATTACGGCAAAAACTTTTAAAGAACCAAACGGAGCATAAAAAGGATTTAACTGCCCGGCTCCTGTAATTGCTGCACAAAGATAATAAGAAGAATACAACATAGCAGATATAAAACAAAATATTGTTCCTGTCGCAGCCCTATTCATTGTCATCACCCTTTATAATTTTATGTAATAAATCCAAAAAATATAAACATGATTATTATAATCCAAAAGGTTGCGCACATCAACTTTTGGAGATTATCAATATTCATCACTTCTTTTACCCCTCTCAGTATCCTGACAGAATCAAAACGAAGGATGAATTATTTGTGGAAAAACTTCAGTCAAAATGAAGTGGTTTACAATGTTCCAGAGGCTACAGATAAAACCAAAGTAATTATTTCATATGACGTACTTATGTTAAGGAAGAATAACCAATCGTTAAAATTTACACTCATTACAAAAAATAAGAAAGCTAATTTTAAGTGACATGCAGAAAGCTCTAAAGTCTGTGACGACTTTCATGAAAAAGTATTAATTTTGTGTAAGGAAGAATCCTACGGGGTTCTTTCTTTTTTTCATCGTGATCTTTCCAATAAAAATAAATACACAGCGTAGACTCTGCAACACATCTATGCGGATTTCATGTTTGCGAAGGGGAAAGGTAGGCTTTTTTTCATATGTATATCCATTCTACTTCATCTGCGATCATGAAACTGGAAGAATATTTAAGTAAAAGCCCCAATTTACCGTCCAAAATGGGCTATAGTCTCTATAATGACTTTTTAATTTCATGTAAAATGTAATGATTACCAAAATGGACAGCAATGGAGGAGAACATGGAGGATTTTAAAGATCGTTTACATACGATCCGCGAAGAACAGAACAAGCTGCTCAAGGAGTATCAAACATTAATCGCGGACTATGAAGCCTCAGATATCATTTTGGAGAATGAGGTTCTGCGAAAAAAGTTCGAGGATTATCAGGCTCGCTGCATTCACTTGGAAGAGCGAGTACGACATATTGAGCAGGAAAATGGAAAATTGCGCACTGCGCTGACGGAGCAAATGCTGAGCGAAAAGGCGAATATGATTCGCATTTCGCGTGAAAAGCTGGAGACCTATTTTGCTTCCAGAACCACAGAAGGGGAAAATCGGCTGACATCCTTTGAATATGGGGCTAAAAACCGGGTGGACCAGCTTATTCAGCAAACTACGCATGAGCTTAAAGAAGATCAGGACGAGATCGTCGCCAGATTACGCCTGTTCTCAGAGGAGATTCGAGACCGAATCATGGAGCAACGCAGGCGGTTTCAGGAGGCCGAGCGCCAATTGCTTCATCAGACGGCAAGCGAGTTTCAGCAACTCGGAGAAGAAGAGATCAGCGAGGAAACGATGCAGAAGCGCATGAAGCAAAATCAGTTTGAAATGAAGCTAGGCTTGAACTGGATCAACAAGCTGGGGATTTTGCTCATTATATTGGGTGTGGGAGCCGCTTTTAAATACTCATATTCGAACTGGTTCACAGGAAATATGAAGGGCGTGGCCTTCTTTCTGCTAGGAGCGCTGATGCTAGGAGGCGGCGAATGGCTGTACCGCAAGCAGAAGCAGACCTTTGCGCTCGGTATTTTGGGCGGCGGTATTTCTGTACTGTACGGATCGATTTTTTACAGCTACTTTTTGTTAGAAATCATAGGAATGTATACAGGCATAGGCTTGTCCGTACTCGTTACGGTGACCGCTGTGCTACTGTCATTAAGGTATGAATCTCGAACGATATGCTCTTTCGGCTTAGTAGGGGGGTATCTTCCGCTCTTTTCTTATATGGCAGCCAACGGGCTGGAAGGGAACGCCGTGTATATCGCCATGGGCTATTTGTTCCTGTTAAACCTGCTGATTCTGCTTGTATCCTTCCGCAAACGCTGGGTCGTCGTGCAATATATCAGCTTTCTGCTTAATACGCCCTTGATGATTGTGCTGGCGTGGTTATCGGAAAGCACCGTAGCGAGCATACTGTATGCAGTCATTACATTTGCGATGTACCTCGGGATGACACTGTGGGTGCCGTTCCGTTTAAAAACAAAACTGTCATGGCTGGATTTCTCCCTATTGGCTCTGAATACAGTCGTGAGCTGTTCCGTTCTGTATTCTCTATTCGGCGATGCAGGCCTGGATGATTATAAAGGCTTGCTGGCTCTGGTCTTTTGCTTGGTGTACGGAGGTCTGGGACAATGGGTCCGTCGATATATTCCAGAGGAGAAACAAACTAAAATATTATTTTATGCGACTTCTTTGACCTTTGCCATCCTCATGATTCCGTTCCAGTTTGGAGTTAGATGGTTATCTATGGGGTGGTTGATCGAAGCAGTTCTTCTTACATTATATGGACACCGTTACCGGTTGAAGGAATTGGAACGAGCTGGCTGGGGCATTTTATTACTGTGTCTGGGCGCATTCTTTTTCGTCGATTTCCCTATATATCTATTGTCAGGATTTGAGACAGACTATTTCGGACTCAAATATACGCTCATTACACTGGGAATGTTGATCGTTACCGTCTTCTATGCGATTGAATTTAGCCGTCCGAATGCTTTCAAAAACAATCGGTTGTACGAAATGCATATCATGCAAGGATTTAAATATGTAGCTTTGGTGAACGTATATTTCTACCTTTTGTATGAAGCCGGGCATTGGTATAACATCGTCTTATCCGACGAGTTTGCTCATTACACCTTGTACAAAGTATTGTTGTATGCCTGCGTATCGCTGGTGTTGGCTTATTTCCTGCCTAAGGTGAGGTTGCTGTATGATCGGGTGATTAAATACTACAGCTTGGCGTTGTACGTCATAGGCTACGCGCTGGCACTGGTGATTACTGTAACGGTTCCGACCTTGCATGAAAATTATGCGCAAAATACGGCTGCTGATTATGTGGCATTGGTGGTACTCGCAGCCTTTAATGTGCTGGTATTCTTCAGCAGCAGGGATTTCCTGAACGCACTGATGACCCGACATTATAGAAGTAATGAGTTGTATCCGGTCATTATGGGTGTATATTTGCTGGGCATCATAACCGCCTTTCTCGGAGTTCAGTTCCGTCTGGGGGATGCAGGTCTTGTGTTCAGTCTGGTGTATTTGCTACTAGCCATTTTGTATATTGTATACGGCTTCCTCAAGCGAGTGGTCTACATTCGCAGATTTGGATTGGGCTTGACCTTGCTGTCGACAGGTAAGCTGCTGTTGTATGATCTACATCTGTTAACAACTGGAAGCACGATTGTAGCCTACTTCTCTTTTGGTGTTGTACTGTTGGCGATTTCGTATATTTATCAAAAAGTATCTAATCGCATGGGAGAGACCATAATAAAGAAGGATGTTGAAGAAAATATGTAGTTTTCTGTTGTATTTTGTAGATACCGAACATTATGAAAATAAATCCGGTAATAGTGAAAAATTATGCATGACCTTACATCCTACTTACGCTATAATGAGTAAAAATTATTTATGTACGCATGCTCATGTTTATGCGTAAGTAGAGAGAATGAGGGGGATATAATGAATTTGAGCAAGGGGCAGAATAGCCTGTCTGATAAAAATGAACGCTTCTCGTCTGCTGGATTTATATTGGCGGCGATCGGCAGTGCGGCAGGACTGGGTAATATTTGGAAATTTCCGTATATTACAGGACAATATGGTGGAGCTGCATTTTTCTTATTGTTTATTGTCTGCCTGTTGCTTGTTGGTTTGCCTGTACTTTTAGCGGAGCTTGCGCTTGGTCGTGCAGGTCGAGGAAGTGCTGCTTCTGCAATGGTAAAAGTAGGCGGTCATCCGATTTGGGGCAAGATGAGCATCATGTTTGTTATCGTGCCGTTTGTTATCTTGTCGTTCTATGCCATTGTAGGGGGCTGGACACTGCATTATGCCGTTGAGGCATTTAGCGGAAATCTGTTTTCGAATAATGATTTTGCTGGACAGTTCGCTTCTTTTTCCTCCGGCTATGCGCCGTTGGTTTGGCTGTTAGTTGTTTTTGCATTTACAGCAGTCGTGGTAACTCTTGGGGTATCGAACGGGATTGAAAAGTTCAATAAAATTTTGATTCCTGCCAAGGTCATCCTGTTGCTCGTGTTGATGATTAACGCTCTTATGCTGCCAGGCTCTGGTGCGGGCGTATCCTTCTTTCTGAATCCCGACTTCTCTAAGCTAAGTATAGAGTCTGCATTGGTTGCTTTGGGACATGCCTTCTTCTCACTCTCACTGGGGATGGGAATTATGATCACGTACGGTGCGTACGTAGATCGCCGTCAATCGCTGGGTGGAGCTATGCTGGCAGTTGGTGGCGGAGATTTAATCTATGCGTTTATCGCAGGTATGATTATTTTCCCTACAACCTTTTCCTTCGGAATTAATCCGGCTCAAGGACCATCGCTGGTTTTCATTGCTTTACCGGCTGCTTTCTCGGCAATGCCTTTTGGTGCATTCTTCGGCGGTTTGTTCTTCGTACTGCTGGCGGTTGCTGCATTAGGTTCTATGGTATCCTTGCTGGAAGTTCCAGTAGCCTATGTCATGGAGCGTATGCGTTGGAGCCGGGTTCGCTCCGTTCTCGTCGTATCGGTCCTGTGCTTGATGCTGGGCGTCCCTTCTGCATTGTCCATGGGGCTGGTGCCTGAACTAAAAGTAGGGGATAAATCATTCTTTGATTTCGTAGACTTTACCGCATCCAACATCTTCTTACCGTTAGGCGGTTTGTTGATTGTTATATTCACAGGTTATTACTGGAAGACTGCGGCTGAGCATGCGAACATCAAACCCTTCTGGTTCAACGTATGGTTATTCGGTCTTCGGTATGTTGCACCGATCCTGATGTTGTTGGTCTTCCTTCATACTTCAGGTATCATCAAATTTTAAGAGAATAGAATACTAATAAAAAGGCATTTTCTTCCTAAGGGAAGAGATGCCTTTTTTTGTATATCTATCAGTGGTTACCTAACTGTGGAAAGGAATGATATAATAAAAACATTGTCATTAATTTTAACTTCATTGAAATCATTACGATTATGAAGTTTTATATAATGAATGAAAAGGCTACAGGGCATCGCAGACGATGTGCAGGAGAGGGAAAGGGCAGAAGAGCATTGAAACAGACAGGGAGCTTGAATTTGCAAGAAGGACGGCGGCTGAAATGAAGTCTAATCGGTTGTCGTCACAACGTCGTTATATGCCAGGTTTGGATGGTTTAAGAGCGCTGGCGGTCATCGCAGTCATTGTGTATCATCTGAATCCGGATTGGTTGCCGGGTGGTTTGTTGGGTGTGGGCGTGTTTTTTACTTTGTCGGGGTATCTGATTACAGATATTTTGGTGAGTCAGTGGGATACATATCATAGTTTTAAAATGAAAGATTTCTGGTTGCGTCGTGCCAGAAGGTTGCTGCCTGCCATGTTGACGGTTGTGGCTGTCATTGTCCTGTGCTCGTTGCTTTTCGATCCGTCACGGCTCACGGCCTTGCGCGGAGATGTACCTGCCGCATTGGTGTATATGAGCAATTGGTGGTTTATTTTCCATCAGGTTTCGTATTTTGAAAGTTTTGGCCCACCTTCTCCGCTTGGGCATCTGTGGTCGCTGGCGGTGGAGGAGCAGTTTTATATCCTGTGGCCCTTACTGCTGGCGCTCGGGCTAAAATTCATGCCCAAGCGTATTGTGCTCGCAGGCTGGGTAACTTGTCTGGCATTAATATCTGCGCTCCTGATGGCCGTGATTTACGTACCGGGAAGCGACCCGAGCCGGGTGTATTACGGCACGGATACGCGTGGATTTGCTTTACTAATTGGTGCGGCGCTGGCCTTGGTGTGGCCAAGCGGCAAGCTGAAAGAGCAAGCTTCTGCTAAGGCGCGTATGCTTTTGGATAGCATCGGTGCAATAAGCTTGCTGTTGCTTTGTCACTGGGCGTGGGCCTCGAATGAATATGACCCCTCTCTGTACCGGGGCGGCCTGCTGGGCATAGCTTTAGTCACTGCTATTGTGGTCGCAGCGTTGGCACATCCGGTAAGCCACCTTGGTCGTCTGCTTGGAATCAAGCCGCTACGTTGGATTGGAGCCCGTTCCTACGGACTGTATCTGTGGCATGTTCCGGTTATCACGCTAACGACGCCTCAGGTAGATACCGATGGCGTGCATGTGCTGCGCATCATTTTACAATTGCTAGCTACCGTATTGCTGGCGTCTCTCTCGTTTAAATATATCGAGGAGCCGATCCGCCATGGAGGATTCCGCCACTGGATCACAGGAATCCGTTCTGCGGTTCGTAGACAGGCGCGATGGAGATGGATGCCTACAACTACAGCGGCTGTGCTGTTTGTAGGTATTCTCGTGGGTACCGTCCACCTGTACGTGGCTTCTCCTGATGCAACTATTCAGGCGGCATCAAGCGATGAGAATCCAGTCGCAAAGGCAAAGGCGATGCCGCCGCTTCACGGAACGGTATCCGTGGCTTCCAAGGAGCCTCAAGCCATCAAGCTGCAAGGGTCCGAGGGCAGCAAGGTGCAGACCCCAGTCCCGTCTCAAACCCAGACGCCTAAGAATACGGCGGTCCAGGCTGGTACTACGGACGATGTTACGAAACCGTCGGAACCTTCGGACAAACCCAAAGAAGCTACGCCTATGACAGGTGATGGCTCGAGTGTTACCGCCATTGGAGACTCTGTCATGTTGGATGTACAGTCGTACATTCAGGAATCCTTCCCGGGAGCTGTTGTAGATGGGCGGATCGGCCGTCAGATGGCGGAGGCGCCTGCCGTACTGGAGCAGCTAAGACAGAACGGACAGCTCGGTAAGACGGTTATTATTGAGCTAGGCACGAACGGCGCTTTTACCAAGGACCAGTTATCCGATCTGTTGGCTAGCCTGAAGGATGCGAAGCGTATTATACTTGTGAATACCCGTGTGCCTCGGCCGTGGGAGAGTATTGTGAACAAGCATCTTGCTGAAGCAGCGTCCCAGGACCCGCGAATTACAATGATTGACTGGTACGGAGCCAGCTCTGGTAAAAACTCCTATTTCGAGCATGACGGAGTACATTTGAAACCTAAAGGTGCTAAAGCTTATGCGTCCTTGTTGGCTCAGGCCCTAACGAAGCAATCGTAATAAACTGCAATGATACTCATAAATTATGTTATGCAAGACAAGAAAGCCACCGGGAGTAGGTTGTCCTCTGGTTGAAGCACATCCCTAAATTTTCATCGGCTAAACCTAAGGGGTTTTCCAATGTCTATTCTAAGGTGTGTATATCAACCCTGATCCGGTGGTTTTTCTTATTTTAGTATGGAGGTACATAAGCTAATGGAAAAGGGCTATTCACATAGTAGGACAATGGAGCACCGCTTGAAGAGGAACAGAAAAAGGCTCATTTGGATTGCTATTTTATTATTTGTGGCAGGTTGTATTACTTTCATTGCAATAAAGGTCTCAGATAACAAAACACAGGCGCCAACACAGGAGCTTGCTAAAAAAACAGATTCCGTATCCAAGGACTCATCAAAAGGTAAAGCGGTCTCTCCAAAAAGCGACCCCGAAGTAGAAGATGGTGCCTTTGTCGAAAAATATTTAAAGCAGCAAATGCTAGGGCAGATGCCCGATGGAGCCGATGGTAAAAAAGTGGCCTACTTATCCTTTGATGATGGTCCATCCGTGACGGTAACACCTAAAATATTGGACATTCTGAAAAAACAGAAGGTCAAGGCAACCTTTTTTATCGTAGGAAAAGAAGCCGATGAAAATGAACATACCAGGAACATTATCAAAAGAATTGTTAAAGAGGGTCATGCGATAGGAAACCACACGTACTCTCATAATTATAAGTATTTATATCCTAACAGGCGGGTAAGCACGGACCATGTTATGCAGGAAATTGAGAGGAACAATAAGGTGTTAAAAAGTATTCTGGGGCCAGAATTCACCACAAGAATGATCCGGTTTCCTGGGGGCCACATGACATGGAATAGAAGAGATCCACAGGGGATGGCTGCTTTGGATAAAGTCTTACTGCAAAAGGACTATCACCAGGTAGATTGGAATGTATTAACGAAGGATGCAGAGGGAGCATCCAAGAAAGCCCCTGGACTAATCAACCAATTTATGAGATCAGTGAAAGGTCGAGAAAAAGCCATCATACTCATGCATGACACCTATGGTAAAGAAGAAACTGCAAAAGCTTTGCCGCAAATTATAGAATATCTAAAAAAACAGGGATATGAGTTTAAGGTTATGAAGTAAGATATGTTTATATAAGAAAAGGACGGGGCTGATGGCCACCGTCCTTTTTGCTAATAAGGTATATCGTTCGGGTGTTTTAGATGCGCTCTGCTTCACCCATCGCCTGAATGAAAGCACCGATACCTTTGGGGTCGTTGGTTATAATCGGCTCGCTGATATAGTAAGCGAAGGTACCGTCCCGACGATCCTTGCCACCCAAACCGCTTACTTGCACCGTTTTGTTCAGATTCACAAGTCCTTCTTCAGTGATCGTGATAAATTCATCGATAATACCCTTACGGATGATTTCTGCCTCTTGACGATATTGCTCTGGCAGATAGCCTTTGCGAACGCCCTTGGCAATAGCATAGAGAATCATGCAGGAAGCAGAGGCCTCCAGATAGTTGCCTTTCACATGGCCCAGGTTGAGCACTTGATAAAAGACTCCACTTTCTTTATCACGCACTTTCAGCAGGGCTTCCAGTGTTTCCGTCAGCATATCAATCAGAACGGGACGATCTGCATGATCCTCTGGAATATAGTCCAGCACGTCAACGAGTGCCATAACGAACCAACCCATCGAGCGTCCCCAGAAATTTTTAGAGCAGCCTGTTTCCGGGTTGCACCAATGCTGCTCACCCTTCTCATCCCAAGCATGGTAGAGCAGACCTGTTTCAGGATCACGCGTATGTTCGTAGCAGAGCTTGAATTGCAGGGTCACATCGTCAAACTCTGACGGATCTCCGAATTCGCGGATGAATTCAGCATAGAACGGGGCACCCATGTACAAGCCGTCGAGCCAAATTTGATACGGATAAATTTGCTTATGCCAGAATGCGCCCTCGCTTGTGCGTGGGTGTTTTTCCAGCTGACTGCGTAATTGGTAGGCTGCCTTTTTGTATCGTTCATCTCCTGTGGCACGATACAGCGAGAAGAGCAGCTTGCCGTTATTCACGTGGTCAATATTGTACTCATCTACTTTATAGCGCTGAATTACGCCATTTTCGTCAACAAAATGGTCCATATGTTTTTTTATAAATTCCATGTACTTGGGATCGCCTGTCAGTTCGCCAACCCATTCCAGACCTCTGTAAATGACACCGTGGTCATATTCCCATTTTTCATAAAATTCCGGGCTCCGTTGCAGAACGGAATCGCTCATACGTACAGCCCAAGAAATTGTTTTTGTAGGACTGGTGGTTGGTTGTGATGTTGGATTTGCCATGATACAGTCACCTCTTTAGTAAATGTTTAATCTGTAATTGTTATTGTTGTTACATAGATGGAGTGTGTGTCTTAGGGTCAGCGGGTTTGTTCTTGAAGCCCACGTTATTGTTACCCCAGCACCGATCGTAATGGAAGCCTGTCAGTTCCTCGAATACCTTCCGAGCTTCCGGTTTGGCTGATTTCATGGAGCCACCGTTTTTGAGGCGGTCAATTTCGGCGATTAGCTTCTTGTGGCTGTCAATATCCAGCTTCATCACGACAGAAGCAATCATACCGATGATCGCGAGAACGATAGTACCAACCACGAGTACATAAAAGATGGCGTGCTGAGCAGCGACGGGCTGACTATCAGCCCCGGATACAAAGCCAAAATGCTGTAACACCCAGCCGAGAATGAAGACGACAACGGCCCGCACCATTTTTCCGGCAAAAGTCATCATACCTGCATAAATACCTTCCCGGCGACGGCCGGTCAACGCTTCATCCACATCGGCAAGGAACGTGTATTGATTCCAAGGGATGTAGTAGACGCCCCCAGTACCAAGCCCCATGAACAGGGTGATGACATATAGCCATACCATCGTATTCGAGGCTCCCGTTATATAGAGCAGGCCATAACCTGCTACGCTAAAGCAAACGACGACGAGTGCGGCGATGAAAGGCATACGGAACCCTTTACGCACGCAGAATTGGATGAAGAAATAGGTAGAAATCAATTGAATGACAGAGTTAAAGCTGTTCAAATTGGATACCATCTCCGAGCTTTGGAACAAGGAGAAGACAATAAAGTACGTAAAAGCAGAAGTAAACAGCCACTCAGCTGAAAAGCCGCCCAGGTACATCCCGAGATGATGACGGAACGTCTTGACTCGGAAGGTAGAGGAAATGTCAACAAACAACTTTTTCATCGAATCTATAAAGGAAAGCGGAGCTTCACCTTCCAGTTCCTTTTGCAGTTCCTCACTTGGTCGTTCCCAGGAGTTTTTGTACAAGAATGCCATCGCAATCAGCAGAATAGCTGCAAAAACTAGACCGGTATAAAAGAAAGGCAATGGAGAGTCTTTGCCATACTCGGCAATAAAGCGACCAGGGATAAAAGCGGCGGCGAAATTGGCAATTTTGCCAAACATAGCCTTCCATCCAGTCAATCTGGAGCGTGCGCCGAAGTCCCGTGTCATCTCTGACGCTAGTGCTTCATACGGCACCATGACAGAGGTATACACCAGTTCAAACAGCACGTACGTACTCAGGTAATACCAGAAGCCCAACCCATCTACCCAAAGCATCGGATACACGAGCATCAGCGGGATACCCATCATGATGAAAAAGCGTCGTCTGCCGAATTTACGGCCCAAGCGGGTCCGGTGAAAGTTATCGCTGATAAAGCCCATGACCGGATTGCTGACTGCATCTATGATGCTGGCAACAGAGAAAATGGCCGCGGCCTGAACGGGAGACAGTCCGCAAAAGGTTGTATAAAAGTACATTAACCATGCACCGCTAATAGCAAGTGCGCCACTTCCTAGCATGTTACCGCTTCCATAGGCGAGTGTATGTTTCAGTGTGATTCTTCGTTCCATGATCTGTTCACCTCATATTTTGTCTGGTTATGAGGACAATCACCGGTCGCTATATTATGCAAAATTGTCTGAGTTGGTAGATGGGCCAGGGCGTCCTGATTAGGCGGGGCTTTTAACGTGCCCCTATATTTTTTCCGCTCGGAGTACCCGAGCCGATCAGATCGCTTCCTTTGGCCAGCTTAAGGAAATCACCGAGCTGGATGGAACCGTCTGCACTTCGAGTGATAGAAGGCGTGAGGCTAACAAAGTCGTCTGCACTGACTACCAGACCTTTGGCATTCGTCGATTTCTTGTTTTTCCACCAAACGCTAGAGTCGTCCTGATCTGTACCGCTTGTTTTATCACTTGCTGTTCCTTCAAAAGAAAGATTGTTAATGAACACGTGATCACCCTTGTCAAAAGCAAAATTACTTTGTCCATTGTCCCACGAGGTATTATTGGTCAACGTAATGCTGCCGGGGTTGCTATTGTAGGTGAAGCCGTGCTTTTTGTTCTGGAAAGCAATACTGTTTTTCACAATATGGTTGACTTTGATTTTGTCTCCACCCAGCTTAAAGCCATTGCCGTCGCTGTTCGCGGTAGACGTTCCATCTGCGGTCTGCCCGTTGTGGTGGGCCACACTGTTCAAAATGGTTACTTCGCCGATGGGACCCGTTTCGGTTTTGCTATACAAATCCCAGCCATCGTCTACGTTGTACGCAGCCAAGCAGTTATCAAACACATTGCCTGATCCCACAGTCAATTTGGCAGCGAAGCCATCGGCATCCTCACCATTATCGGGATCAGCGTTATCGTGAGAGTAAGAATTCAAAATCAAATTGTTCGAAGGCCACTCACTAGTGGAAGCGTTAGGGGAGTAACGTCCAAGCTGAAGTCCAGTATCCCGGTTGTGGTGAGTTTCCACGTTTTCGATTCGGTTATTGCTGCCGCCGATATAGATACCATTATCTCCGGCACCCTTGACTTCCAGGCCCTTTACCAGCCAAAAGTCTCCGTTAAGCTGAAGTCCACGATTGGCTGAACCAAAGGCTTGAGCAGAGAAATCAAGTACCGGCTTTTCACTACCGTAAGCGACCAACCCTTTGAGTGAGCCGTTATTGCCGCTATTTTCACGCTGAATTGTAACCGTTGAGGAGTAGGTGTAGTTGCCACCGCGCAGGTAAATGGTTTTACCAGGAGCAATTTGCGTAAGTGCTGCTTCGAGCGTGGTAGGACTGGATATTGTACCCGGATTGGACACGTTACCATTTGGCGCTACATACAAATCACCTGCCGCTAACGTTGTGGAGACGGTGGTTGAGTCGGTTGTACTAACTGCCTCTTCTGTGAGTGCGGAAGAAGGGATGTCGTTGGATAACGTATCTGCGTAAGCGGTTCCAATAAGGCAAGAAGAAGCAAAAACAAAAGAAACACCGAGTCTTAGAGCGTTAAAGCCGGTTTTTGGACGATCATTTCGTTTAAACATGTAATTTCCTCCTTATTTGAGTTCATATTTTAAAAGAAGATAGCATCTATAAAAGTGACTCATGCTGTCTTTCCACTAAAAACAGGACACCTCCTGGGGGAATAGATTGATCTACCATTAGTCCAAAACGCTCTAAGAAGTATATGCACAGTGTAATATATGTTAACGTTTGCATCAACAGTTTTTTACTGTTTTTTTGATATTGTGAAAAAAAGTTCACACTTTTGTTTCAACTAAAAATGTAGTTTTGCCAGACTGGGAAAATTTGATTATACTTAAACATTATACATATAATAGGAATGAAAACTGTGGGAAAGGGTGGGTTTAGCGCATGGAGAGTGGAAATCATTTGACGGATTCAACTGTCGAACAATTGCAGGAAAAGCGGCCACGAGTGAAAAATGAGATGATCGATTGGCTTAAGGCCATTATTGTAGCCATTGTGTTCGTGTTCATTATACGTTGGCTATTATTTGCGCCATTTATTGTTGAGGGAGCGTCCATGGAACCGAATTTCAAGACAGATGAACGAGTGGTCGTGAACAAGGTGATTTACGATTTTCGTGATCCCAAGCCGAGTGAGGTTGTTGTATTCCATGTGAGAAAGGAACAAAAAGACTTTATTAAGCGTGTTATTGGAGTGGCTGGAGATACGATTCAGTATCAAGGCGACAATCTTTATGTGAACGGTAAGAAAGTAGAGGAGTCATACATTCAGGGAGCTATTCAGGATGCGCACGCCAAGGGAGAACTATATAACAATGTTGATTTTCCAAATGGAACCATAACCGATTCCAAGGTACCTGAGGGGTATATTTTTGTGATGGGTGACCACCGCAATAATAGTAGGGATAGTCGTGCTATTGGCTTTGTCTCTATTAAAGATATTGTTGGCCGTGCGGATGTGATTTTTTGGCCGGTGGATAGCGCACAATGGGTTAAGCATAAATAATATAAGAGCGCCTAAGAGGGGGGGATTCCTCACTTAAGGCGCTATTTATTTTATAAACTTCGAATATTTGACTCAGCCTTTGACGGCCCCAGCGACGACGCCTTTAACAATGTATTTTTGCAGAAAAATAAATACGATGATCGAAGGCAGCACAGCCATTACCATCGCGGTCATGGCATATTGCCAGTCTGACGTATACTGTCCGACAAAGGTGTAGGCGGCCAGCGTCAGCGTCTTGGTGCTAGGTGAGCCATTGACCATGAGCAACGGAAGCAGAAAATCGTTCCAAATCCACATCACGTCGATAATGACAATGGTGGCGGTGACTGATTTCAGCAAGGGGAAAATCACGGAAAAGAAAAGCCGGAAGCCCGAGGCCCCATCGATTTTGGCGCTTTCGTCAATCTCAGCCGGAATACCCTTCACAAAGCCGTGATAGATAAACACTGCCAGCGGTGCACCGAAGCCCCAATACAGCAAGCCAAGTCCCCAAGTGCTATCTGCCAGATTTAAGTCTTTCGCCAGTCGCAAGACAGTGAGCATGATGGACTGAAACGGGATCAGCATCGGCATAATGCACAGCATGTAAATCACGGAGCTCCATTTGCTTTTGGTTCTTGCCAGCTTGTAGGCTGCGATGGAAGATATCAGTACGATACCTGCCAGTCCGACGACGGTGATAATGGTGTTATTCAGAAATAGGCGTGGATAGTCAATGAATTTCCATACATATACGTAGTTATCCAGCGAAAGCTGCTTGGGCAGCGCAATGACGTCGGTCATGACCTCAGCGAAGCTTTTGAACGAATTGTTAATGGCGAGAAACAGCGGGTACAAAAATAACAATGATAATACAATCATGCCCGCTTCTAGCAAAATACGTCCCGTACGGCTGCGTTGCATCAGGCTTCAACCTCCCTGCGTTTGAAAATAGACAATTGAATAATCGTAATGATCAGGACTGCAACGAATAAAATCAATGCTTTGGCTGTTCCGTAGCCATACAGATTGTTCTGGAACGTGTCCCGGTAAATATCATACGCAATGCTGTATGTTGTACCACCTGGCCCACCGCCGGTCAGAGATAAAATGACGTCAAACACTTTGATCGAGTTGGTCAGTGCCATGAAGACTGAGATCGTAATGGAAGGTGCGAGCATCGGTAGAATAATACTGAAAAATCTCCGAATCGGCCCCGCGCCATCGACAATGGCAGCTTCTTTTAAATCCTCTGGCACAGATTGCAAGCCTGCAATATAAATGACCATGTAAAAGCCAATGGATTGCCAGATGGATACCGCCAAAATGGAAACAAACGCGAGCCCTTCCTCACCCAGCCAGCTTAGCTGGAAGATGCCCCAGCCTGTACTGTGTCCCAGTGACTCAAAGCCTTGCATGAAGATAAATTTCCATATAAAGCCGACAATCACGAGGCTGAGGATATAAGGGATAAAGAAAGCTGCCCGCAGCCAAGCCGAGCTTTTCAGCTTCATGTCGAGGACGAGCGCCAGCAAAATGGCCAGCACGTTCACCAGTACAATGTACAGAATGGCATATTTGACGGTAAACCAGGCTGCATGTGCAAAGTTGGCGTCTCCGAGCAGGATTTGCTTGAAGTTATCCAGACCTACAAATTTCGGATGTTTGGATATGCCGTTCCACTTGGTCAGGGAATAACGTATCGTCATCAAAAACGGAATATAAAATGCAATCGTAATGCACAAGATTACGGGCAGTGTGAATAAACCGAATTCCAGTTTACTACCCTTGTCGCCCCAAGTTCCCCTTTTTTTCAGCATAACGCACCTCTTTTTCTCAACATTTTCCGCTCTTTCGCTCCAAGCTGTTTAAGATATAATGAAAGTATAGGATAGCCCCTAGGGCCGGACCAATGGATTTAAGAAAACAGTTGAGGGTAAAAATGTGTACGCTTTCAAAAGGGGCGGTTATCATGATGTCAGAGCGTGCAGGAACGATTCTTCGATCCATATGGAGGAGGATCACGCAAAAATTAGTGAACAAGCTCATTCTTCTTTTTACCTCGGTGATTATTCTGGTGGTGGGCTCACTCACAATTATTTCCTATCAGATGATTGAAAAGGAGTCGGTTAACCATAGCATCGCCAGCACGACGAATAATCTGCTGCTGGTTAATCAGAATTTGGAGGATTACTTGGAGGGAATGCAGCAGTTGGCTCTTCCACAGCTTCGTTATAACGATATCATGAACGCGATTGCTAATGAGAATCGGGACTATGCTTCACGAATGGTCATTGAAAATTACTTGCGCAGCATGTTTTATTCGCGCAATGATCTGGAGGCTATCTATCTGTACGTGGCGGACCGACATCAATATTATGTGGTGACTAGGGAGACGTACAACATTACGGTGCGCAAAGGAATAAACACGGATATTCCCAAGCTTTCCTGGTATAAAGAGGCAATGGCCAGCACTGCTAACGAATCATTTCAATCTTTTGCAGGGTCCCGCTCTGATATGGGCTATGTGGCGCCACAAGCCAGCTTTATGGCTTACCATCGAGTGCTGAGGTCGATTGCATCCCGTCACCCGCAGGCGGTGTTGTCCTTCTATTACAATACAAGCGCCGTGGATGAAATCATGCAGAACGTTCCACTGGGCAAAGGGGACCAACTGATGCTGATAAGCCCTGAACGGGTTCCCTTTTATGTGAACAGCTTTCCGCTATATGAGCGGATGCGTGATTCCGGGGTGCTGGCACAGATCGGCAAGGGAGGAAGCGGGCAAGTAACGTGGTCAGATAGCAGTGGCAACCAGGAGTATTTGGTCGTTTATGATGCTGGCGAAAAGGACGGGTGGCAGCTCATCAAACCCATCCCATACCGCCAAATTTATGAAGCGGCTACGACGACACGGAATTGGAGCTATGTCATCGGGGCTTTATTTTTAGGTGTGTCTATTATTTTAGTGACACTGACCTCGAACGCCATTACCCGGCCTTTACATAAGCTGTCTACCCAGATGAAACGGTTTAGCACTGGAGATTTTGGGGCAAGGGCACCTGTGAAGGGGCATGACGAGATTGCCTATTTGTCGCTGCATTTTAACGAAATGGTCCAAAGAACCGAAGAACTTATTAATGAGCGCTATCGCATGAAGCTGGTCGAAAAGAACGCTATACTCAAGGCGCTGGAGGCTGAAATTAATCCCCATTTTCTGTACAATGCCTTGCAAGCCATATCCACACAGGCATTGAAGCGGGAGATGTTCGACATGGCGGATATGGTGGATGCTTTGGCCCAAACGTTGCGGTATTCCATCAACGGCAAGGATATCGTAGCTGCCCGCGAAGAACTCAAGCATATTGAACGGTATATAGGTCTGCAAAAAGCAAGATTCGGGGCGAGGCTGCGAGTCGAGGTGGTATGGGAGGAAACGCTGATGGAGTTGCCGATTCCGAGATTATCTGTACAGACGTTGGTGGAAAACTCCATCAAGCATGCGTTGGAAAAAGTATCAAGCGATATTCTGATCGTCATTTCAGCCGAATCGGGTGCTACAGATGCCACAATTGCAGTCAGGGACAACGGACCTGGGATTTCAGAGGACAAGCTGAGACTGGTGCTGGATTCGTTCCACGAAAAATGGGAAGAACGGGAGAGCGAGCATATTGGCTTGAAAAATCTGAACACACGCTTGAAGCTTTTGTATGGAGATCAGGCAGGATTATTCATACTTACGGATGAAACAGGAACGGAAATGAGAATGCAAATTCCCCGGGGAGGAGTCAGTCATGTATAACGTATTGATTATTGACGATGAAGAACCGTTACGCGAAGCCATTCGTATTGTTGGAGACTGGGGTAATCTGGGCATCGAGCATATTTATGAGGCAACGAATGGAAGGCTGGGAATGGAACTGTTAGGTCAACATCACATCGATGTGGTGATGGTAGATATGAAGATGCCGGAAATGAACGGTATCGAATTTCTACGTGCTATCGAAAAGGCATATCCCCATATGCTGACGATTGTCATTAGCGGCTACAACGACTTTGAATTTACACGGCAGGCGATTCAATCCCGGGTGGTGGATTATCTGCTCAAACCTATCAATCGTCAGGATCTGAATCAGGCACTGCGCAAAGCAGTGGACATTCTGGAAAGCCGAGAGCAAAGCAAAAACAAGTTCATTAGCCAGAACATTACGCTGAATATGTCACTGCCGAAACTGAAAGAGAAGCTATATTTGTCCATTTTGGACGGTAGCTTTAAAAGGCAGGCCAATACGGCGTTGCTCCCATTGATCGGAGCGGATCAGCCGGGGAATCGCTTTGGGGTGATCGTGCTGCGGCTGCTGAACAGGGATGAGATTCGCAGGACACGTTTTCATGGCGATGCCGATCTGATGGATTTTGCTGTAACCAATGTGTTAGCGCAGACATCGGATGAACGGTTGAGTTGTTTTAGCTTCTCCCATCCGCGACGGGAGCGTGAGGTCGTTTCGATCTGTACCTTGGCCCCAGGACAAGAAGAACATATGGCCTTACTATTGGCACAAGTGACACAGAAGGCGGTGGTGAACCTGCATGGGCTGTTCAGCATGGTGGTAGTTGCCGGATTGGGTAAGCTCTGCACAGATGTATTGGAGCTAGCGTCTGCTTATATGGATGCCAAGACGCTCATTCACAGCACGGATGTGTTGAAGCTGGAAGGGGAATCCATTCTTCATACAGTGCCACGGCAAATGGGTACGTTAGAGGAAATGTCATGGACGGAGCGACTGTTGTCGATCCAAAAGGATGCTCAGACAGGTCAGGCGAACCGGGCAAAGGTACTGCTGGGCGATCTGCTGAAACAATTGGCATCAGGCCCTATTTTCCGTTTACAGGATGCGGATCGAATGATGAACGAGTTCCATTTTTTACTGAGAGAAGCTGCGATTGAGTTGGGTGCGTCTACGTTAGCGTTAAATCAAGATGGAGCTTTGGAAGAGCTGGAGCACGCGGGGGAAAGCGATTTGTCTGCTGATTTTACGAGCTTTGTCCACTACGGTCAGAGATTGAATCGAATGCTGGAGCTTTACATTGCCGGGGTCCAACATGCTCAAGCGGGGAACCAGCCCTTTGACATAACGGACATCAAAAGGCACATCGACCGTTATTATTTTGAGGATATCAAAATTTCGTTTTTTGCCGAAACCTATTTTTTGAGTCGGGAATACCTGATGAAGCTGTTCAAACAGCAGTTTGGTTACGGTATTCACGAATATGTACAGAAGGTTAGAATGGACAAGGCGAAGGAGCTGCTGGGTGATTCTAACCTGAAAATACAGGAAATCTCGGATATGCTCGGCTACAAAGATAAAAATTATTTCAGTAAGGCTTTCCGTAATTATTATCAGGTGTCACCGTCTGAGTATCGCGTGAGCCTGCAATAAACCACTTTTTTACCCTTAACGCTTCACTAATCTGCCTTTTTAAATGGGAGTATATTTTTTAGAATGATCGCATGGACGTTGATCACAAACAAATGGGGGAGTATCCATGTTAAAGAAGATGATGGCGTTATCCGGCAGTTTGCTTTTGACGGTCGGTTTGTTGAGCGGATGTGGAAGCGGCGGCGGCACGGATGCGTCGAAAGAAAGTGCTGGCGGCAAAGAAGATTTGAAAACGGTTACAATAAACATGTTCACAGCTTCACCAGAGTATACTGATGCTTTTAACGCGTATATCGAGGAGTATAAGAAGGTCAAACCTAACGTGAAGATCAATCTGGAGATCATGCAGGCAGATTACAACACGATTCTGAAGTCGAAAATAGCCTCAGGCAGTACACCGGATGTATTCCAAACGACGGCAGGAGGCGACATCGACACGTATGCGGATTATAGCGCTGATCTGACCAATGAGCCGCTGGCAGCAGCCATGACGGATGCTGTTCGAGCGAATATGAGCTCCAGTGACGGCAAAGTGCTGGGACTCCCGGTAAAAGGGAACCTGTTTACGCTGATTTACAATAAGGATTTGCTTACCAAGGCTGGGGTAACCTCCCCGCCGAAGACGATTGCAGAAATGCAGGATGCGGTCACCAAGCTAGAGGCGAAGGGCATTACTCCATTTGCCAATGCATATAAAGAGTGGTGGGTATGGAAGCATATCTTCCAACACTATGTAGATGCTGCCGCGCAGGATGCAGGCGTGGAACCGAAGCAACTCGTTAGTGATTTTATCGCAGGCAAAGCAAAAATCAAGGACTACCCAGTGCTGTACAACAACTTCTTTAACTTCATTGATTTGACGGTGAAACATGGCACAGATAAGCCACTGGAACGGGACAGCAATGCGGAAGTAAGTGATTTTGCATCCGGAAAAGCTGCATTTATGACGGGTAAAGGTGCGTGGGATGAGGAAGCAATCAAGAAAATTAACCCTGATCTCAAAATTGGCATCATGGGATATCCGGTGAGTGACAAAGCGGATCAATCGGTCATTATTACCGGTGCAGATCAGGCGCTGCGTATCAACAAGGATTCCGAAGTATCCAAGGAAACAATTGAATTTTTCAACTGGCTGTACACTTCGGAATACGGTAAGAACTGGTTCTCCCAGGTAGCGAAGGTGATTCCTCCAATTAAGGATGCACCGCTTCCTGATCTGGAAATGCCTAAGGAAATGGAAAGCATTTTGAAAACGTCGAAGTCCGGCGATCTGTCTGTGAACTACTCGCTGGATACGTTCCACCAAAAATTTGGCGAGCTGATGCAGGCATATATCAGTGGCAACATGAATAAGGATCAGGCGGTTGCAGAGATTGAGAAGGCATGGGTGCAATTAGGTTCAGCACAATAAGATTGGTTCCGCAGAGGCGTCCGTAAGGGCGTCTTTTTGTGTTATAGCTAGGAGGCGGAGAGGGGGTGGACAAAAAAATATTTAATAATATTTAAATATTTACTTGCAAAAAGTTATTGAGTTGTGGATAATAGGTTGTGTGCAATATATCTACACCATACGACATACATAATGACTGCAAGTTGCAAATGTGAGAGATCCCCCGTTGGAGGGAATCTCTTTTATTCCGTTTGGACTATGCCGATTATGTTTTTAATAGACCGTGTAATTTGAAGCGTATTTTTCGTTTATGTGACGAAGATAAAAAGGAGATGAACGTTTTGACGAATTCGTTGTTTACACCGTATACACTGAAAGATTTGGAATTAAAGAATCGTGTGGTGATGCCCCCGATGTGCCAATACTCGGTGACAGCCAAGGACGGGATTCCGAATGATTGGCATCATGTTCATTATTTGAGTCGGGCTATTGGAGGTACGGGCCTGATTATTATAGAAATGACGGACGTGGAACCGGATGGACGGATTACAGATTATGATCTGGGTCTTTGGTCAGACGAGCATATCCCAGCTTATAAGAAGCTGGTTGACGGCATTCATGCGCACGGGTCCAAGGTAGGCATCCAGATTGCTCACGCGGGCCGTAAAGCTGAGGATGCAGCTGAGCCAGTGGCTCCTTCCGCGATTGCATACCCGGATGCGAATTATAAACAGCCACGCGCGCTTACGACGGAGGAAGTCCGTGGCATGGTGCAAAAATTCGCAGACGCTACCCGGCGTGCAGTTCAAGCGGGCGTGGATACGATTGAACTTCACGGGGCACATGGTTACTTGATTCACCAATTCCATTCGCCAGTTACAAACAAGCGGGACGACGAGTACGGTAAGGATTTATCCCGTTTCGGCGTTGAAGTCATTCAGGCTGTACGCAAGCAAATGCCTGCGGGTATGCCGTTAATCTTACGCATCAGCGCGGTGGAATACGTAGATGGTGGGTACGATGTGGATCATGCCATTGAGCTGAGCCGTGCATATCAGGCTGCAGGCGTAGACGTGATCCATGTTAGCTCGGGCGGGGAAGGCCCTGCTGGCGCCAGAAAGCCGGGCAACTATCCGGGCTATCAAGTGCCGTTCGCACGCCAAATTCGCGAGGCACTGAACATCCCGGTGATTGCTGTAGGCTCGTTGGATGACCCAGCCTTGGCGCAGTCCGTTATCGGCAACGAGGATGCCGATCTGGTCGCTGTGGGACGCGGATTGCTGCGCGATCCATATTGGGCGATTCATGCAGCAGTGGCGCTGCGGGGCGAGGAGCCTTCCATACCTGAACAATATCAACGTGGCTACTGAGGCCTAAGTAATCCCACGTTGTTTATATATAAACAAGGCACCTGCAACGAAGTGTACGCTTCGTCAGGTGCCTGTTTTGTTTTATGGGTTGTCTTTATTTGTAGGATGGCTCCTGCACTTCATTTTGCAGAAAATCTTTTTGTTTCCTATAAGAGTTAGAATAAGTGCTGCTATAAGACATTAGATCCGCATGGCTACCTTGTTCTACAATTTGACCATTTTGAACAACTAATATATGGTCCGCATGAATGACTGTTTGGAATTTATGAGCGATAATGATGATAGTTCGTTTACCTTTAAGCTCATTTAAAAGGTGCAGAATTAGAGATTCAGTTTCAGCGTCAAGGGCAGAGGTCAGCTCATCCAAAATGAGCACAGGGGCATTGTGAAGCAATGCCCTTGCTATAGCCAGACGTTGTTTTTGGCCTACCGATAAGTCATATTTTCCAGAAATGATATTAGTGTTATATTTTTCGGGAAGGGATGAGATATAGTCATGTAACCCCACCTTCTTTGAAATATTAACAACTTCATCTAAAGTAGCATTTTTATTGCCAAAGGCAATATTATCGAATATGGTTCCTGTTGTTAATAATTCTTCTTGTGTGACTACCGCTATATTTTTATAGAAGTAATTTTTATTCAAATCGTGTAATCTGTTATCCCCATAGTAGATCTCGCCTTTAGTCGGAATGACTTCTCCGGTTAGGAGCTTCACAATAGTCGTTTTACCAGATCCACTTTCTCCTACGATACCTAACATTTGATTTTTTTTGATTTCAAACGAGATGTCATCAAGAACAGGAGTAAGATTGTTATAGGAAAAAGATACATTTTTTACGTATATTCCATTTCCCATAAATTCCTCAATTTTTGTGTCGTTCCAAACATCATTTAAATTGAAAAAGTTAAGAATCCTTTCAGCTGAAGCTACCGCTGATTGCACACCTACGTTTAATTGTGACAAGCGTGATACCGGTTGTAGCAACTTGACTATATATGTACTGAAAGCAATCAGTGTACCTAAAGTAATCTCTCCATAAATCAGTAAAAAACCTCCAATAACTAGCAAAAGTAAAGGGGAAAATCCGCTTAAAAAGTTACTGATTATACCTAGCAGCAGTTCTCGCGCAAAAAGTTTTTTCAAAATACGAACCAAAAGTATTTGTTCTCTGCAAAATAGGGCACTAATATATTTTTGACGGTTGAATCTGATTGCAGTCCATTTTTGTTTCAAACCTAACTGAAGGGTTTCTGTCATATTTTCATATTGTTTTTTGTAGGCAACATTTAATTGGTACACTTTCTTTTTGGAATTGTAGTATAAGAAAAAGTAAATAGGGATAAAGATCAGGGAGACCGTTGCCAGTTTCCAATTCATAAAATAGAGAACAACAACGGTTGCGACAATTGTCAGACAGTCCGTAAACATAGCTATAAATGCTTGGTTTAGCAATCCAGTAAGAGCCTCCACATCATTATAAAGCAAGGAAATAATTTTTCCGGTGGGCTGGTGGCTTCGTAAATTTAAATTTTGTTGATATATATCATTCCTCAACCGGAACTGTAATAAATTTTTGATTTTAAAAATAACTGAATCTCTCAGTGCTCCTGTGAATCCTCCACCAACTAGTAGTAATAAAAAAAGGCTACCTAAATAGCTGATTTCTTTAGCTGAGAGTGTTTCTGTGTTATAGGAATCTATCAGCCGTTGCATTAAAATAGGTTGGTAGATCATGAACAATATATTTATGATAATGATACAAAGTACAGTAATTTGTAGTGCCAGTAAAGGCTTAATGTATTTTCTGATTAGTTGGAACATAAAATAGGCCCTCCATATTTAGGGATAAAGCCAGATAAGATAGAATCAGAGTAGCTAGATCGGCATTGTTAATAAATGATATGAAGTCTTAGAGGCACAATGCCGAGTAGTTATTACTAACCAAAAAGGATGCTTCTTTGTTCCTGGGTAAGTTGGAGGTATAATTTTATAGTAGCGTTAATGAAGTTCTTAGTTACTTTGCAAAGTTTACCGACAGGTTGATTGACATTTCCGTTCTCCGCGAAGTTCTCTTGATGGCATCCACCACCACAAAGATTTTTGGCCCAACACTTTGAACAGGTGGTTCTATTTCTTACTGTTGAATTCTCAATGAAATTATACTGTTTGCTCAATGGATCTTCATCAAATAGATTGCCAATAGAGCATTCATCCTCGCCTACAAAACGATGGCAAGGGAACAAATTTCCCCTAACATCAACAGCGGCCGCATTCGTACCCGCTCCACAAAAGTGGATTCTAGGACCGCCGGAATGAATTTTACTAAGCATGCCAAGGACATTGGACATTTTTTTGGCTGTAACATAGTCTTCACGTTCCAGTAACTCTCGGAATTGCTCTACGAGTTTAACCATTTCTTTCGATAAAGTATCGTAATGCTCGTCCGAGAGGGAATAAAGTGCTGGAGATAAATATATTTTTCTGAACCCCAGTTTCACTAAATGATCAAAAGATTTAGAAAGGTCAAGCTCTGCAGGAGTTACTGTACCGCGCGCGCCTATTTTACGATCATTTCTCATGTCTTCTGTACGCTTCAAGAGTAAATCGTAGGATCCTTGTCCACCTTTAAAAAAACGATTGAAATTATGCGTTTTTTCATCACCATCTATGCTGGTCTGCACCGCAAAATGATGTTTGTAAAAAAAGTTTTTGATTTTAGGAGTGATAAGTGTACCATTTGTAGTTATTGAAAAAGAAAATTTCTTATTATGAATTTCGGATTGCTCATGAACATACTGCACCGTCTCTTGTATGAGAGGGAAATTTAACAAGGGTTCACCGCCGAAAAAAGTGATATTCAATTGCTCTATTTCACCCGATTGTTGGATCAGAAAGTCTACGGCAGATCTAGCAATATCTGAAGTCATTTTCCCTTTTTGATTATATTCCCCTTCCTCCCCATAACAGTAAGTACATCTAAGGTTACATTCTTGCACCATAAATAAGGTCAGAGAGGATAATTTGAAGACTCTTTGCGAGTTATCAAGTATCCCCATTTTTTCAACATCTGATATGTTAGTATCTGTGGCAATAATGTATGCTTCCTTCATATTTTGGATGGCTTCTCTTATTTTTGATAATTTATAACGCTTGGCCAAATCCTTAACAACATGCTCCTCGTTTTTGCCTTTACTATGTAGAATATCGATAATTAATGAGTCAATCTCAAATATGGCATTTGTAACAACGTTATAAAAGAAGGTTTTTGAGTCAACTTCAAACAATTTATAAGGGTGAAATTGAATGAGTTCGTCTTTTTTATCCTGAATCAGATTAGCCATTTCAAAGACCTCGCTTTTATATTGGGATGATAAAGTGGAAACGGGATTAAGAAATTAATCCCGTTAGTTAGACGTAATTAATTTAGGAATTAGATACAAAAATTCTATTCATCACCTTTAATACAAAGATCATTTCTATCACAGTTTTTGCAGTAATCACTAGTATCGCAGAATAAACAAAAATCGCTTCTCGTACAACCATAAGCACGTACAGGTTCTTTGACCCCTGCAATAACGTTAATTTGTTTTAACATCGTTATCACCTCCTTCTATTAAGCTATACGGTGTGCGAATATGTAAGATATATAAATCATACATCACTAAAGGGAAATTAAGTTTTACAATATTTTGTATAATACGATCATTTTTTATTTATTTTATTTATTTTTTAGTGTTTTTTATCATATATTCATCTCGTTCAAAAATGTAAAATACAATTTGTTATGTATAGGAAATGTTAATTAAAATACAATAAACTACATTTATGGTTAATTTTTTTACTCTGATAAATGCATGATGTTTGGTGATTATTGTATTAGGAGGTACAAAAATGGATTATATTATCGAAACGAAAAAGCTCCGCAAACAGTTTGGGGGGGCTGTAGCCGTAGACGACATATCCTTACATGTGGAGCGTGGCAGTATCTACGGTTTCCTCGGTGAAAATGGAGCTGGTAAGACAACCACTATCCGCATGCTAATGAGGCTAATTGAGCCTACAAGTGGGGAGGTTTTTTTATTTGGCGAGCGGCTGGAGAAAAACTATCCTTCTATTTTCTCGAAAATAGGTACAATTATCGAAACGCCCGGTTTATACGAAAATTTGAGTGCACGCGATAATTTAAGAATTTGCTGTATGTATATGGGGGTGCAGGACGATGGAAGGATAGAACGTACCCTAACCACGGTGGGATTAGAGCATACCGGCAAAAAAAAGTTTAAGGATTTTTCCCTAGGGATGAAGCAAAGATTAGGGATTGCGAGGGCGCTTGTTCATGACCCTGAGTTGCTTATATTAGATGAGCCGACGAACGGACTGGACCCATCTGGAATTAAGGAAATTCGTCAGCTATTGAAGCGGTTGTGCGAGGAAGAAGGAAAAACGATTCTTATTTCCAGTCATATCTTGAGCGAAATTCAGCAGTTAGCTACACACATCGGGATTATACATAATGGAAAACTGTTAGCGGAAGATCGTTTGAGCCGATTAGAGGAAGGTTTTGAGCAATATACAGATGTAAAGGTAGACGATGCAGAAGCAGTGCAAGCATTTCTGCAAGAACACATGAAGCAACTTCAATCTAATGTGATATCCCCACAACAACTAAGAATTCATAGTCAGATTGAGAATACAGCTGCGTTAAATAAGCAGTTAATAGATCATCAGTTTTCAGTCTATGAGATACACACCTCCAAGCAGACACTCGAGGAGTACTTTCTGACTCTCATTTCAGAAGAGGGTGAGCGGCATGATTAGAGCAGAACTTATTAAACTTAAAGGCTCTAAAGCCTTCTTGTTGAGTTATATTATATTGCTGGCTGTTGTGCTGTTGGAATTTGCGACGAGCGCTATTTTTTACAGATATTCAATTGATAATCTAGGTTGGGACTACTATTTTACAAATATTGTTTCCTTGGTCAATATTGCAGCCGGATTTATCAGTTACTACATATTAACCGGTCATATTTTTGCAAGAGAGTATCAGGAAAACACGCATCTATTTATGTTTACCACGCCTGTCACCAGGGTTAAATTTTATTTCAGTAAATTGATCATTATTTATGGATTTATTATTGTATCCTTATTTCTCATTCTGTTTTTGTCTGCCTTATTAGGCATGTCCATTACAGATCGACCTTTAACGATGGCTATCTGGGTATACCAAATCCAAGTGTTTGCTAAAATGTGTGTGATGCATGCGATGTTAATCCCAATCGCCTCTTTTTTTGCTATACGCTGGAAGAGCATCATGGTGGTTGTACTCGTAGTTTGTACTGCAATATTTTTAAATTTTATATACAAAAGTGAATGGTACCCTTGGATTGTGCCCTATCTCTTATCTCCTAATGAAAGAAATGCGACTATACCTACCAATGTTTCAATAGCATGGCTCAGCTTATCCGTGATCTTTCTTCTTGGATTGTTTTTATCCATATGGACATATCAGAGAAGAGCCTAAATGAAGATTTTTTGAAAGGAGGGCTACTATGTTTGACCTGTTTAGAGCAGAGTGCTTGAAGCTGAAAGGAACTAAAATTCTTTTTCTAAGTGTGTTTATTTTAATAGCAACCGTATTTTTGACTTTTAGTACTTACGCCATAAATCCTAAACTTTCCTTGGATCGTGATGGATGGAATGAATACTTTATGGATTTGGTATCCTCCATTAATTTAATAACTGGATATATGAGCTATTACATTTTGACCTGCTATATCTATGCGAGAGAATACCAGGAGAACACTCATATTGCACTGTTTACAAACCCAGTTCGCCGAACTCGGATTTACTTCAGCAAGCTGCTCGTTATCTATATGTACATCGCTGTTAGCCTGCTGTTAGCATTTGTGCTATCTGCGATGTTGGGTACGTTTATTACGACCAGACCGCTAACCTTTGAAATTGTTATGTATCAGCTTGGGATATTCGCTAAGATGATTCTTATGCACGCTATGCTCATCCCGATCATCACGTTCTTTGCTATTCGCTGGAAAAAATTTGTACCCGCCATTATTGGGATGTGTACGGTTATGTGCTTAAATTTTGTTTTGATTAATACACCGGGGAATACCTTTTATCCATGGACAGTGCCGTTATTGTTTTCTCCCCATGGACAAATGGGCAGAACATTCACGTATGTTCCTGGAGGGGTCATCAGTATTTTCTTTATATTTGTGCTGGGACTTTTTTTAGCGTTGCGAAGTTATGTTCGTATAGAAAAATAAGTAGAGTATAACAAAAAGAAATAGACCGCCCTGGTGAGGGGAATACGGCCTATTTCTAATAGCTAGCCCTTATCTGCCGACCGCTCTTCAAAGCGGCTGTTGCCAAGAGTAGGGATGTTACCAGCATCCTTGCTCTTTTTTTAGTATATCCTTCTACCATTTATTTTAGCACAATTGAATATTCGATGTAACTTATTTGGTGAAAACTTTAACTTCCTTTGGAGCGAGAGTCACGGTGATCGAACCGTTGTTAATCTGAATGGAGTCGTTGCTCAGCTGGTTGGTCAGACGGGTACCGTTGGACAGATTGTCGAAGTTGCCAATCGTGCGGGTTTGACTGCTCCATGAGTTATTGATAAGTACGATGGCCTCGTCGCCGTTTTTAGAGCGCTGGAAGCTGTAAAAGGAGTCGTCTACCCATTTTTCCTTTTGGCTCCCGTTTTGCAGGGCAGGGTGGCTGTTGCGCACACGGTTCAGCTTAGCGATGTACTGATACAGATCATGATTGGCGTTAAACACAACGTTTTCCCGGTTAGCAGGATCATCTCCGCCACTAAAGCCTTGCTCGGTGCCTTGATAGATGATAGGAATCCCGCGTGAGGTCAAAGTAAAGCCTAAGGCAGTTTTGAGCTGTGGCCATTTGTCATAGTTAGCACCCGGCTTGCCGGAGGCGTCATTCAGGAAACGTTTTACATCATGATTGTCGATAAATACACCGTTGGTCTGGGCATCGCGATAGTAACGATCATCGGAGTAGCGCTCCTTGATTTTTCTCATGGATTGATCGTGTCCGAACACATCCTTGATTGTATAATACATCGGAAAATCTAATGCGGCATCGAGATATCGGGTGTAATCCCCCACATAAGCAGGGTCGCCATGGAAAATTTCACCCATGGTGAAGGTATTGGCGGCTTGGTCAAAATCCTTCAGAAACCCTTTGGGTACATGCTTCACAGTGTCCACCCGCAGTCCGTCGACCCCCGACTCGTTCAACAGCCATTTGATCCAGTTTTTGAGCTCATTTGCTGTTGCAGGGTTGTCCTGATTCAGGTCATCTAATCCAGCCACATCACCGTTTTCGATTTTCGATTGGTTGTTGGAGCTGTAGTCTGCTCCTGTGATGTCGCCATTGTGATGATACCAATCTGCTTTGTCAAAAGGAGCCTTGGCGATGCCGTTCCCAGGTTGAAAATCGCCGGTGTGATTGGGAACTACGTCCAGCATAACAGCGATATTTTTGTCGTGTGCCTTACCAACCAGCTCTTTGAACTTGTCCATGGTACCGAGATGTCCGTCTACCGCATAAAAATCATACGTATGATAGCCGTGGTAAGCGTATTCGCTCTTTTGCATCGTTACCGGAGTAATCCATATGGCGGTAAACCCCATATTTTTAATGTAGTCGAGTTGGTTAATAATACCTTGAAAATCGCCGCCGTGCCACTTGCGCTGATCGCTGTTGTTGGAATTGAAGCCACCGTAATTATCGTTGGATGTATCTCCGTTGCTGAAACGGTCTGTCATGATAAAATAAATGCTCTGTTTGCTCCAGTCTGTGCCAAGGGGAGTGGGCTTGGAGAGGGTACCCGGATCTATAGAGGTGAAGGCGCTCGAAAGCGCCTCCGTTTGAGCAGTTACTTCAACTCCGTTAACATTGGGTGTGTAGGTAGAAGTGCTTACATTTAAGGATACACCCGAAAGTTTTTCTGTTTGGATAGGCCCTGCCACTTCGTTGAGGTCGGTTGTGTAGGTGGAAGTCACTACGCTGACGGCACTTCCTGAAGGTGCCCCCGTTCGGATAGATCCTGCAGCTCCGTTCAAGCCGGGTGTGTAGGTAGAAATTCCCGTGCTGAAAAGGTAGTTTTTAGTATTGTTGCTGTCCCAGTTGTTATTGCCGTCATTAAAAGCAGCTTCCAATTGGGAGGCAGAACCGATATCGACGGTAATTTTAGCATAGCCGCTAATTTCGGCATCCTGCATTTTCACACCCGGTGCAGCAGTCCAGCTACCACCAGCCGGACGGTAGTGAATGTAAGGTGAGTTGAAGCCTTTTTTGTAGTATACCGTTACTTTGTTAGTTGTACCGCCGCCATCCCCGGGATTCGCGCCCGATGGAGCGCCTGAAGTGATCGTTCCTGCATTGCCACTATTACCGGGCGTGTACGTAGAAGTGCCCGTGCTGAAGGAGTAGTTTTTGGTGTTGTTGCTGTCCCAGTTGTTATTGCCGTCGTTAAAAGCGGCTTCCAATTGGGAGGCAGAACCGATATCGACGGTAATTTTAGCATAGCCGCTAATTTCGGCATCCTGTATTTTCACACCCGGTGCAGCAGTCCAGCTACCACCAGCAGGACGGTAGTGAATGTAAGGCGAGTTGAAGCCTTTTTTATAGTATATCGTTACTTTGTTGCCTGTACCGCCATTATTGTCAGGCTTGGCTTTGCTGATGATATATTGTTTGAATCCACTCAACTCACCGGTTGGTGAGCCATCATTGTTGACGAGATTGTTGATGCGCAATAACGTAAACCCGTGATAACCGAACTTCGTGATTTTCTCCTCGATTTTTTGGAAGCCGCTGCCGCCTGTCGGGAGTGCATTTTCACCATTCAGGCGAACACCCTTGGCATTCGCGATGGAGGAGACAGTATCAACCAGGGTGGACGGCAACGAATAATTCGGTGCTGTGCCACTGTCACTCATCTCCAGGCAAGTAAATGTCAAGTCTAGATCGGCATCCTTGAATTTCTGAATGAGACGGTTGTAATCATAATATCCACCCGCTTGTTCTGTGCTGTGCGGCATGGCAGGATTGTTCATTTGCCAGTGCAGACCGGAAATTTTGGCCCCGATCCGGACACCGAACACAGAATCGAAGTTTTTGTGGGCAGCTGCTCCGATGACACCTAGATGCTTCTCAAGCACACTTTGGTACCACGACAGAAAATCCTTTCCATACGTGGAATTATATCCTCCATTCGTGTAAAATCCGTCCCCATCGGTCGGCGGATTGATTTGGCTAAGGCTACTCAGCTTGGTACCCCATGCTGCATTAATCTTGTCCATTGATCCGTACTTTTCATTCATGGCCGTGCGGAACGCACTTTTGGCTGTTTCAGTGTAGGCTTGGAATTTGCCCCGTGCAGGATAACTCCATCCCGCTGCCGGATAGTATGAAGGATATCGCAATTCTCCAGAGGGCCCACCGCTTAAATAAATTTTGGGAATGATGCTTTTGTAGCTAGCAAAGGTTTGAGCAAATGAGGCATATAGCTCGTCATATTGTTTACCAGTCCCGCTCCATAATGGAGAGAGGGCTTCGTTATTGGCAAAACCGCTTTCGTCCTTGAACTGCATTTCATCTGCACTGCCCTTGCTCGACAGCCAGCTTGGCAGTGGGATGTTGCAGTCATCTCCCACATTTCCTCCACACTTATGCGTTGAGATGATAGGAACCCACTTCAGTCCCGCTTCTTTCACGGCATCTGCATAGGTCTTGTAGTAGCTCCAATCGAACTGGTTATCTCCTGCGCTCTCCACATAGCCCCACCAGACGTCGGTAGTGATGGCATACACGCCATTGTTTTTCAACGTTTGCAGTTGCTTTTTAAAGGAACCCCAGTCATTAATTTTCGCCAGCGGCCCCATAACGGAAGCCTGAAAATCATCTGCAACCGCAGCGCTCGCCGTATTAGAGGGTGAGCCAATGAAGGCGGTCAGAGACAGCACAAGGCTTAGTAGAAGCATACACCCTTTTTTCCATAGACTTCGATACAAGGTCAAACCGATCATCCTCCCCAAAGCATAGTCTAATTCGACAACATTTTGTAAACGTCTACAAAAATAGTATAAAGCAAGCGGTTGCATAAAAAGAAGAATTTATTGCACACTCAGAGTGGACAAATATGACATTTTACGTAAGCAACCGTGTGCTTAAAAGTTTCCAGGCAAAAAAATAAGGCATAGGTCTGAGTAAGACGCATGCCTTTTAATGATGTGCGGATAGACAATGCCAGTATAGGAGAAAGCGAACCTAGGCGTAGAGAAGCCTTGTTCCAGTCTGTATGAAAGTATTGCCGAGGCAGCTTGCTTAATAAATAGGGCGATCCTTCTGGTCGGCAATACCGCTTTTACGGTAGAAATACGTATTGATCCGATCCCGCCATTCTTTGGCATGCTCAGTCTGATGCTCCAGCCGCTTCAGCACCTGTTCATACATGGCATCATTCAGTTGCCCTCGTAGACTAACCCATGTGTCTCGGAGATGGGCCGCACGTTCTGCACCTTCAAAATGGGTATCATAAATGTGCTGTATGACAGTTTGGCCGGAGTGGAGCAAGTGTGTATAAGGAACATGGTGAAAGAATAAAAGCAGCTCATCCGGGCAGGTGTCCGTAGATTCGTAGATATTAGTATTGGGAGAAAAATATTGTCCTGCATAGCCCGTTCCGGTTGCGGACGTGCGATCTACCCCGATCCCCCGGCAATCAGCAAAATGGTAGGTGCCCCACATAGAATATTCGTACCCGTCTACATCCGGCCCATAGTGGTGATCGGGACTGACCATCCAGCCGACCCCGAGAGGGGCGGTGTAGGATTCGTAGATATTCCATGAATCGAGCAGCATCTGCTTAAGGGTAGAAATCAAATCTGTGTCGCCGTCGCTATTCCCTTGTCTGCCAAACGTCAGACGAACCCACTCGTCAGCGATTTCGTCTGCGGACAGGTCCGGGTCCCATGCCAACCGGCCATAGCCATAAAGATTGGACTGGGCGAGCAAATGTCCGGTCCAATTGGTGTCTGCACCAATATTGGATACAGCGGCTATTCCATAGTTGGTATGCTTGGGAGAATGCAGAACGCCACTCACGATACGCTTGATGGTGGAGCCTTTTCCTTGGGCGTAGGTGTCAAAATCCAATACTTCCTTCCATTGCGGAACAAGGTAACATAGATGCTTCTGTTGGCCGGTGTACTCTTGCGCAATTTGAAATTCCAGCAGTACCTGAGTGGATTCCAGCGCACCGAATAGGGGGGAGACAGGCTCCCGTACCTGAAAATCCATAGGACCATTTTTGATCTGTAAAATGACATTTTCTCGAAACAGTCCATCCAGCGGTTTAAAATGGTCAAAGGCTGCGCGGGCCCGATCCGTCTTGCGATCGCGCCAGTCCTGCTTGCAGTTGTAGACAAAGCAGCGCCAAATCACGCGTCCGCCATAGGGCTGCAATGCATCTGCCAGCATATTGGCTCCATCGGCGTGATGGCGTCCGTAGCTGAACGGTCCAGGCCGATTTTCGGAATCGGCTTTGACCACAAAACCACCCAGATCAGGAACGGCGGCGTAAACTTCCTGGGCTTTGGTCTGCCACCATTCAGCTACAGCAGGTTCCAGGGGATCGGCGGTGGTTAACCCGCCGAGTTGAATAGGGCTGGCATAGTTAATGCTCAAGTAGATCTGTATGCCATAGGCGCGAAACACCGCAGCTACTTTAGCCACATCCGGTAGGAATTTATCTGTAATCAGCTCGGTTTCTACCTGATGGACATTCACATTGTTGATGGATAGTGCTTGAATGCCTACAGAAGCGAGCAGACGGGCATAGTCTCGCAGGCGCTCCATATTTGTAGTAAAGGCATTATTGTCGTAGAAAATAGATCCGCCCGCATATCCACGTTCAACACTACCATCCATGTTATCCCAGTGGTTGATCATGCGGATGGAATTAACAGGGTTGGATAATTGGTCTAGAATGGGGGCGTGCAATGATTCGGTGGTGGGCTTCAACTTCCCATCTAGTCCTCCCTGCAGGTAGCGCAGCAGATGAAAGACTCCGTACAATACGCCTTTGGAGGTCTGCCCTGCGACTGTAACGTATTGTCCTTTGAACTCATCGTTACCATGCGAAGCTGAATATGCCGGATCTGGCATCTCTATCCCGCGAATTCGGTAGCCTTCTGCACCCACTTCTGCCTGTTCCTCTGCGCTGAATCGTTCTGCGACCAAAGGATGCGCTGGGAACGTACCCAGCGCAATGAATGGCGCATTCACAGGAACGGCGCTGATCTTCGGCTGCTGTCCAAACATGGAGGTCAATCCGTGCTGAAGCTCACTCGCAGCCGATTCAAGCACTTCATCTGTCTCATGGACCACGATGACCTTACACCAAGCGGGCAGCTTTTCTACCTTACTATTGCGGCTGTAATGCAGCCAAGCCGCATAGCCGCTCTCTTTTGGCATATCCATAAGCTTGCTCATTTTGGAGCCTCCTTTTGGGCAGGTGAAGATGATCCTCAGACATGCTGTTTCTGATCCTGACTCATATGCTCAGGGAGAGTCAGACGGTTGCCGTTGCCTTCATACAGCCACAAAATAGCAGTAACTCCGCGTGGATAGTATTTGCTGCCGTGAGCAATACCGGAGAGTATCTGATCACTCCAGCACCAATAGGATTCTTCAGGGTGAAGGAGCCATGAGACGTGGGCAGCGTCTGCGGCCTGCCCAGCTTCTTCCCAAGGCAGTTCCAGCAACTCACGGGCAATAAACTGTGACAGATAGATTTTGCTCAGCCAGGAGTTGTTACTGGTCGAGGACAGCTTCCAGCCTCCGTCTTCAAACAGACAAACTCCCGGTACCAGTACAGTTTCCAAATGGCGCCGCAGTGCTTGGATATATCCACCGAACCGTCCATCAGGCTTAAGCGCAGCCTCACATCCTGTAAAGTAAGGGAAGATCAGCCCCTCAATGGCAGGAATAATCTGCGAGTCATTGCCTTCCTTAATAACTGCAGGAATATAGCCCTTGTCTGTCATATGTGCTGTGATTGCGGCTGCGCATTTGTCCGCCTGTAAGCCAGCCTCCTGTGAGAGGGAGTCAAGCCCTTTTGAGGCAAATATTTTTTCCAGTGCAACATATACCGCCCAGCATTTGCTGCCTAGATAAATGTTGTTGCGGGACTGACCCAGAGATACGTCCAGACTGTCGTAGGTCGTAATTTCCGCGCCTCCCCGGGTTCTAGAGCTGTCCAAGCCCATCAAGCCGTTTCGTTGTGCCGGGTCGGGGTGATCCCGCCGCAGCATGCTTTCGAAGCAGTCACACAAGACAGGCAGCATGCGTGTTGTAAATGACTGATCCTGTGTCTGCTCGATATATACCGTGGCGCAGCAAAGCCAGTTCACCAGCTCCTCATGGCTCATATAAGAGAAGCAGTCGTCAATCCCTGCCAGCTCATAACAGGAGTATCCCTGCCGGGAGAACACGTTGGCCACGCCCATATCATGCGTAAACGTGATACCACCCGGATAGGTCTGTTCCTCTCCCGGAAAGCGTACCTCATCCCGATAACTGTACCTTTGGACAAACCACTCCAGCTCGTTGCGCACCGTCCATGGATTTAAAATCAATTCATAGTAGAGCTGATCTGCCGTCAAATCGAGTGTATTCATCATCCGATACTCGCCTTCGTTCACAACCCAGATCGGTTCTCCGTCCGCTTGGTGACTAAGCAGTTGGGTGCTGCCGTAGTAGCTGTGGATCGCCTGAGCGAGCATGAATTCCTGGTCTGGGCTCAGGTTAGCCGACTCCATCCAGCGATTAGCCTGAACACAGGCTGCGGTGAGGTCTGTAAAATGCTTCAATGCATAGCTCCCCACGTCTTCAATATCCTTGAACAGCCGGGTATAGTAATACGATGCTTCGATGCCTGTCGTTACGATGCCGCCGCGATAGAAGCATATGGCGAAGGTATACGTGCGCTTCTCACCTGCGGGAACGTCCATCAGAAGCGCACCCGTCACGCCCAGGCCAAAGGATAAATTCTCGGCCATGGTCTCCCCAAGCAGCTTCTCCATTGCAAATCCGCTGGCAGGTACCGCTTCTCTACTGTTGGTCACAATGGCTGTGCTGCGCCCTTGGCCGATGCCTGTGAGTCTTCCCTCCAATGGGGTAGAATCCGTAGCGTCCCTGCGCGGATCTTCTCCAATAATGCGTATGCCGCTATACGGATCACTGCCCTGATAGCCGAAAAAAGCTTTTCGTGCTGCAGTTCCTTGCGTGTTATCGACGGTTAGCTCAGCGAATACCGCCGGAACCAACGCTGCTCGCAGCTCATCCATACCCGCGGTTCCCGGCTCGGGCACCGGGCGAACAGGAGAGTACAGCCGGAACGTCAAATCACCAGCCTGCCATGTATCCGTTCCTGCTTTTAGCTCACGGGTAATGTCTGAATCGGCAAAGGCCATAAGCTGTGGTTCCGTTCGTTTACCCTTTTTCTCCACGTCGTAGCGGGCACTTTCATCCTGTGTGGATGCAAAAAAGGGAAGCGCCTCGTATGATCCGCCATCTCTGGATTGCAGCCCAATATATACATTTTCATCGGCAGGCTTGCCCAGCTCCAAACCGAGTCCGCCGCGATTGCCCTTAAACCCAAGCGTAAAGCTGGAAAAAGAACCGATCGGTGCATGCTGCGTGTTATAAAATATATTTTTCGACATATAATGAAACCCCTTTCATAGTAAGGTTTAACTTTGACTAACTTCACTTAGAGCCTAGCATGTCAAATGGCGGGGAACCATTGTCAAATCGCTCAACTATTTATCCAAATCGCGCTGAAAGCGATATACTGGAGTATATCCATGTAAGTAAGCCAGGAGGGAAAACATGTCGTCACCACGTTTACCGAAGCTTCCCCGTTATCCAGACCTTACAGCTGCCGGAGAGGAATTCTTTTTTCCCGATGTACGGACCACGGTCAATTTGTTTGCCATTCATACACGAAGTGTCGGAAGAGAGTGGAGCTATCCGCCACACGAGCATCCTCAATATGAAATTAACATCGTGCTTGCGGGAGAACAGATCATGGTTGTGGATGGTTGCAGCTATACCCAGCGACAGGGTGATCTGGTGCTGCTGCGCCCGGGGATTGTCCACTCCAGCCATAGTAACGGAGAGGGATTTACGTATTTTTGTATGCATTTCGACATTGATGATAAGCTGTTTCTCTCGCTCCTGAGTCGTCTGGAGCAGGTGCTGTTTCCAGCTGAAGGCACCGTAGCAGGTCAGATGGGACCAGCGTTGAGCAAGCTGCTCGATCTTTCAACGCCAGAAGACATAGGAATAGGTAGTGATTCGGTGGCAAAGCGTATGCGAATTCAATCTGCTGTGTTTGAACTGTTCGCAACATTGTGGGAGGCTGTGTCCAGTGAAGCGGCCCATCTGCCGGGGCGTGGATATGTACAGGCAGAGCTTGCCCATCAGATTGCCAGTCGTCTTCAGGGCAGAGTGAATCAGCCTTATGGACAGGCCGGATCGGTGGAAAAACAGGATGGGATCGAGGGGATTTCATCCGAGCTAGGTATTAGCGTGTCCCATTGTAATCGTGTATTCCGTAGCGTTTTCGGCGTATCTCCCCGTGTATATCTATCTGAGCTTGTGCTGCATGAGGCCAAGTTGCTGTTGGCTGATCCGCAATGGTCGGTGCAACAAATTGCCGATATGCTCGGCTATGGGGATATTGCGCATTTTAGCAGACAGTTCAAGCGCTGGTCGGGCCAATCGCCGACATCCTATCGCAAAAGCACGGTACAGGAAAGCCCAAACGAATAAAAATGAGTATGTCTTAAAAATAGTTATGATATAAAACTTATAAAGGAGCTGAGAATAATGTGACTTTACATAATCAACGTGTCGTCGTGGCGGCAGTGCAGGTATAGGGCTGGCAACAGCCATAGAAGCAGCACAGGAAGGGGCAAGCATCGTGATCGCTGGGCATGATCCAATCCGACAGGCAGGAATCAATCTTTAAACAAAAATCGGTTCAACACCATACAAAGTGTTGAACCGGTTTTTTATGATAACAGGCTTGGGCCTCTTGCAACTTTTTAGCTTTGCACATCTAACCCTTTATATTTTCGCAAAATACGTGGATAAATCAACTTAGACCCGATGCATACCATCGCCAGCATGGCGAACAGCAAACCGCTCCACAGCGTCCCATGGATTCCCGCTCTGGCAATAAACCACCCCCCTGCCAGCGAGCCCAGTGAGACCCCTAGGTTAATAAACGAGATATAAAGACTGTTGGCAAACGCAGGAGCTTCTTTGGCCTCATCAATCACCCAAATCTGGGCGACAATCAGTCCGCTGGTATGAACGGCCCCCCACACGATAATGATGAAGAGCGTAGGGATAAATGAAGAACTGATCCCGTACAACAACAAATAGGTGCCCCCCAAGACTACTGGATGAAAAAGAGCGGTCCGTACCTTATGCAAGCCCATGAGCTTGCCAGCCAACAGATTGCCGAGCATTCCGCCGATGCCGAAAATAATAAGCAGAAAACTGATAACCTTGCTGCTCATCCCTGTATTTTGCCCCAAATATTCGGCAGAATAGCTATACACCGAGAACATGGCTGCAAAAATAAAAGTAGCCGCCCCGATATTGAGCCACAGCGATACTTTACGCAAAATGCCAAGCTGCTTCCGATAGGAGAACATTTCGGCTTGCGGTGTATCCGGCAGCATAAATAAAATACCTATCCCTGCAAGCCCATTCGCTACCGCAGTAAACCAGAAGGAGGCCTCGTATGAAAATTGATTGGCGATATAGGCTGTAATTGGAATACCGAGTACCATTCCCATGCTCGTGCCGAGAAAGGCCTTGGCGGAAGCTTGCGTTGCTTTTTCCGGGGGATACAACGCAGTGGCAGCGACAAAGGCAAGCGAGAAATACACCGGGTGAAACAGAGCCGGAATGATACGTAAAATCACTAGTAGATAAAAGTTGGATGTATAGGCTGACAGCAAGCTTGTTATGGCAAAAACAAACAACGACATTGTCATGATTCGCTTGCGGTTAAACCTGGACATCAATAGCACCATGAAGGGACCGAACAACGCGATGATCAATGCAAATGAACTGACAAGAAACCCGGCCTGAGCTGCCGTAATATGAAACCGTTCAATGATGACCGGCAAAATGCCAACCACACCGAACTCAATCGTGTATACACCAAATAGGCCAAGCGCAATGAAAAGCAGGGGCTTACTATATTTCATTAGTTTCATTCCCTTTCCACGTCTTCCTGCTTTACGTCCTTGATTTTGCATGCTAATATTTCATTGAATCATAAAATAATAAGCCAATGTTCGAAATAATACATAATAATAATTGTGTTTTTGTAATATTACCTTGAACTTAAGGAGGCTGATTTGATGGATCAAGTGGATCATAAAATTTTGTTGTGTCTACAAAACCAGGCGCGTATCTCCATGACCGAGCTGGGTAAGGAGGTTGGGCTTTCCCAGCCTGCCGTAACGGAAAGAGTGCGGCGCATGGAGGATAAAGGTATTATCACCGGGTATCGTGCCATAGTTTCACATGAGAAAGTCGGAAAGCCGATCATGGCTCACGTGCTCGTGCACACGAATCAATGCAATTCATTTGTTGAGTTTTGCCAATCTGCACCTGAAGTCATTGAGTGCCATAGAATCAGCGGCGAGCAAAATTACTTACTGAAAGTCATGGTTGAGTCTATGCTCAAGCTGGAGCAGTTCGGGGATGAGTGTGGAAAGCACGGGCACTCTACCACGTTAATTGTCCTGTCCTCGCCTGTAGACCATAAATATGTAACCCCCACTTTATTAGACCCTATTTGAGCTACCGTAAATGGCTTGGCAAAGCTCGGTTGTAAACGGACCTGACATCCCTTCGAATGCTGTATTGGTAAAGGCGACAACACTAAGTCTTAGTGCGGGATCAACGAACCACGAATGGCCGTAAGCTCCTCCGAGACGCCACGTTCCGGGTGATTCTGCTGTTCCACTTTCGTCGGGATTTTGGAGTACGGTGAATCCTAGTCCAAAGCCCCGCCCCGGCCAGCCTGCCAAGGGGAGGTTCCCGGTCTGGATGGTGCCCATTTCACGGACCCATTCCTCTGAAAGCAACGGATTGCCGCCGTTTCGCAGTGTTTCCAGCAGCCGCATGAAATCTTTTGCGCTGCCAATCATACCAGAGCCACCAGAGTGGAAAGCCGTGGGATCAAAGGCTCGTGCAGGCTGAAAACGAAGTCCTGCGGTGCCTTCAAAAACCTGCGCAACCTCAAGCTCACGCATCCGCCGGGGTTCTGATATATCGTTGACATAAGGAGCCGCAAGCCGTCCAGCATCCGCGACCGCAAAACTGGTGTCGTGCATACCGAGAGGTTCGGTAACGAGCTTTCTAACAGCAGCATCAAGGGTTGTGCCACATACACGGCTAATGATAGCGCCGAGCACATCAGTAGCAATCGAATATCCCCACGCTTTACCCGGTGTATATAACAGTGGCACAGAAGCCAAACGTTGCAAGTTCTCTTCCAGCGTAAGATTTGAGAAATCCATGCCATCTGATACGCCTGCACGATGATAGGGGCCGCCGCCTTCTTCCTCTAAAAAGCCATAGGTCAACCCGGCAGTATGTGTCAGCAATTGGCGTACTGTAATGGAGGGCTGCTCACCACTGATTAATCGGGGGCGAAAATCGGGCAACCAGCGTTCAATAGATTCATCGAGCTTAATCAATCCTTGGGCTGCCAAAACCAAAGCCGCAGTAGATACAATCGGTTTGGATACAGAAGAAAGCCGAAATAAAGCATCCTCATGCATAGGACGTTGTTCTTCTCGATCAGCCAGCCCCGCCGCTCGGACATACACGGGTGAACCGTCCATATATATCATGACGACTGCGCCGACCAGGCGCTTCTCGGCAAGGGTTTGATCTATAACTGCATTTACACGTCCGTCCAGACCAGCTTGTATCGCAAAAACTTTATTATCCAAACCCATAAATATCTCATCCTCTCTATGATCCAGCGGTTACCGCTTGATGGAACTTAGTTTACAGGATGGGAAGACGACATTACATAAGGTAACAAAGGTATTCAGTGAGTATTTACGTTAAAATAAAATTATATTAAAAGAATGGCCTTGGATTTAAATGAATGCGATTTTACAAGAAGTTATGCTGCGTTTTACAGTGGCTTTGTAAGTTGAGATACGTTGAAAATAGGTGGTAAAATTTACAACAAAGGGGGGGTTATTTATTGAGGATTGTATCGCGTAATAAGTTGGCTTGCTTGGTTGTCCTAGGAGGGATTTTGACCGTAATTGCTACAGGTTTTGGAGGAGGTAAGGAATCTTATAAACTTCCCGATAAGCCCCAAGAGGCTGCTGTCTCGACATTTTCAGAATATATGAACGCTTCTATGAGTCGCGATTACGACAAGATGCTTTCACTGTCTGATGATTATCGCTTTAAAACAATTTTCTAATCAAACAGTCTAAAGCGTATCCAATGAGATACCAGAAAATTAGTGTAGTGAAGTAAACAATAGTTATGGGGATGTCTGCCTCTCGCACAAATCGAAATGATTCATACATCCAAACTAGCGGGCTAATGATAGCCAATAGTATATTATAGTCGTCGTACCCCGTAATATTTACAGTAATAACTAGACATGAGATTAGGACTAGCCAAAAACGAAAAGATTTCATTGCCTATACCTCCGCAATTGTATTTGTTGTTATAGACGAATAAAAAAACTGAAGGTAGCATTTATTCCAAATTTATTTATTAAAATGTATTAAAAAGACAATATTTCGATCCTATTTACTTGTCACGATTTTTAGCCGTACGGTATTCGTATGGATTTGAGTGACGCTGGATTCTTTCAGACTTTTCGATTTATGATATACTCTCGATATATGATTTGGATGGGATGGTGATGGCTGAATGAATCGTACACACGACCTAGGCAAGTTAATCAAACTAACTGGAGATAGAGCAAAACTGGACGCTAAAGCAAATGGCACATATATTGTCTACAAAACGTCGGATGGTCAATTTGTTAAAGAGTACAGTAATGGTCAAGTCGAACGAATTAAAGAGCAGGATATTTTATCATGAGTGAGCCGTTTGCTACTATGTTTGTATTCGCAGGAAACAATGGAAGTGGTAAGAGTACAATTCGTAATCTAATCGTTGATAAACTTGGTGTAAGTGTTAATATCGATCCAGATGCGTTAGCGCGAGGGATTGATCGTGAAAACCCTGATCGACACAAAGTATCGGCAGGAAAGGAAGCGATTAAGCTAGCGCGGGATTGTATAAGAAATAAACGAGATTTTACCGTAGAGACGACACTTGCTGGTGGCAATGTGATTCGACAAATGCGAATGGCAAAAGAAAAGGGCTTTGAAGTTATTATGTTTTATGTGGGCCTTGGTGATTATCGTCTTAATATCGAGCGAGTTGCTGCACGAGTTCGAAATGGGGGTCACCACATTGATACCGCTGATATTATAAGACGGCATCAGACCTCGCTGGACAATCTTCTCTTACATCTTAAACTTATCAATCATTTAATTGTCATTGACAACAGCAGCTCAGATGGCGTGATTGTATTGGAATCAGATAGTGAAACGATAAAACATCATGTGGCGTTGTTACCGGATTGGGTTGAAATCATTGATAGTTACTTGCAAAATAAAAATGCTGATCAAGAATAAACCGATCACTGTATGATTCAGTGATCGGTTTATTCTATATTTACATCGTATTGTGTCCACAATGTCAATTCGATGTGTATTGCACCTCAAAATGGAATCCGTTAGTAATAAACTGTTATTATTTTTCAACAGACTTTAGCAAGACGATGAACAGCATCCTGATCGTAGCGGCTTCTTGGGGTTCTTTTTCTCTTCACTTTTTTTTCACTGGACGTAACACTGCGTATCCGTATCCTTCTGGGAAATGCCGCTGATAATCTTGTTTTGTTTCCTCATCCCATTCATACCCCAGGCTGCTAGGGTCAAAGTTCCAAGCCCTCTCCTCCACCATTCTCATAACGTCTCCATTGTTTTTTTTAAAATGAAGGGTGGGTTTCGTACACGAGGTTTCCCTTTCGACTCCATCTTAACAGCCGGAATGCAGGAATATTTGACTTGAGTTGCATGCACTCTTTTGTATCCATGAAGCTTTAACCAAGGGCTGTGTTAGTCCTTGTTGTCTTGTTCGCAATAAGTAGGATGACGTGAGAAAAGAATCTGACGGATATATTCGTTCATTTGTAATAAAATATGTATGATTGGTTAATTAACCTGTTTATGTATATTGTAAGGCGTATGATCGGTTGACGAAAGTAACTTTCACACAAAAAGCCTATCTGCCGTTGTTTCGGCAGATAGGCTTTTATAACATAAACGTCCACTATACTTCATGTTTATATGCAGTCTGTGCCTCTACATTGCAATTGCACTGACCACATACTCCCTATTGTCAGTTATCTCTACGCTGACGTGCGCGGGCTTCGCCGCCTTTACGGCCAGCTTCTTCCCTGCTCATTTTCCCGTCGCTATCACTTTGGTCTGAGTTGCCACGGGCTTCGCCGCCCTTGCGTCCGATTTCTTGATAGAATTCCTTGTCATGGTTTTTGGAAGTGGCTTCGCCGCCTTTTTCACCAATTTCCTGGTAGAAGTCCTTGCCATGACTTTTGGAAGTGGCTTCGCCACCTTTTTCGCCAATCTCTTGATAAAATTCTTTGTCGTGATTTTTAGCAGTAGCTTCTCCACCTAAACGTCCTGCCTCTTCGCGACTCATTTTGCCATTTTGGTTGTTGTTAGCCATGTTCAATCACTCCTCATCGAATTTTAGTAAAGCGGGTACGTGTATCTATTAACCTTTGTGTCAGGAATTAAACATGTCTCTTTTATTTTGTGAAATCACAGATAACTGGGGATATTCACCTGATTAGCGTTCCCATGCTTCTGTGTGCAGTTGTTGCTGGCGGTTAAATAATGCCGGATAAATGAACAGGCTGAGCAGCACGCTGGTCAAAATAGCAGAGGTCATGGTGGTAAATACGATGAGCAATTGCAAACGCACGGCGGCAATCGGATTGGCACCTGCGATGATTTGTCCGGTCATCATGCCGGGAAGCTGGACAAGCCCCAGCGTTTTCTGCCCCTCAATGGTTGGAATCATACTGGAACGTATGCAATCCTTGAGTATAGGGAAGATGGCTTGTCTAGGCGTGCCGCCTAACGCCAGAATGAGCATGATTTCAGGCTTGCGCAGCAGGACTTCCGACTTGAGCCGAGACACCAGCAGGCTGGACAAAATCATGGAACTGCCAATGATCATGCCGCTAATCGGAATCATATACCGGGCTGTCGCAGGAATGATATGCAGGCCAATGAGGAATGTCTGTGTAACGATTTCCACACACAGCAGCGTCAGGAATGATTTCCACATGAGACCGGGGATAAATCGTCCTTTGCGCGCAACATTTTGTGAGGCTACGGTAATCATGAGCAGAATGAATAATACGATAAATCCGTAGCTTTGCATCCCAAAAATCAAATGCAATACATATCCAATCGCCAGCAGTTGAACCGACGCTCTGATTGTGGCGATAATTATGTCTCGGTCCAGACCGAGTTTGAAGGATTTGGACATGACGATGGCGATAAATACAAAACCGAGAGAGAGAATCAAGGCAACAATCGTCATACCCATTCTCCTGCTACAAACCTGCGGGTCTCACTATGCTGTGGAGCATCAAAAAACGTCTCCGTATCCGCTTGTTCTATCAGTCTTCCGTCGATCATCAGCCATGTTTCGTGGCCTACCCTGCGGGCTTGTTCCATATGATGCGTAATCCAGACCATCGTTGTTCCCTCTTCTTTGTTCATTTGCAGCAACAGTTCCTCAACCTCTTTGACCGAGGCAGGGTCCAGTGCAGAAGTAATCTCATCCAGCAGTAAAATATCCGGACGGTTCGCGAGTGTCCGCGCCAAGGCCAAGCGCTGTCTTTGTCCGCCGGACAGTTCCTGCGCCTTCTGTTCCAACAGGTCGCGAGTAAGTCCTACGCGTTCCAACAGGCCGGCAGGATCATCCAGCACTGTACCGTGCAGCCGTTCTACGGTTTGGAGATTGTATAGGACCGTTCCCTGAAGCATGGGGGCATCCTGAAAAACCAATGCTACTTTCCGTCTCAGTTCAGGGATCTCCCACTCCGATATAGGTTTGCCGAGGACATGGATGTCTCCTTCATCCGGTGTCATTAGGAGGTTGCACAGTGAAAGCAACGTGCTTTTACCAGACCCCGATGGACCGACCAACGTGGTGATTTTGCCGGGGGAGACTTTTGCTGTAATCCCGTTCAGAACAGCACGTTGCTGTCCAGACCCGGTGAAATATTTGATAATGTGATTGAATTCAATAGCTGGAAGTGGCTTGGGTTCCATAGATATAGCTAGCTCCTTTGTAAGTGATCGAGAAAGGGATCAGATCCGTTCCGTTTATGATCTTATTTTTTTATTATATCAGTAATGCCTGCTATGCTCTTCTATAAAGGTTCGATGCAGGTCGGCTGTTGTAAACGGCATTTTCTTTGTATAAACTAACAGGATTAGTTAAAATAGAATCTGGATCGACTCAGTATATGTATAAGGAACCGGATTACATAGAAATTAGATGGAAGGAGGCGGGATGATGTCGCCTAGAAACGGAGTAAAACTGCAAGATATCCTGCGGGCTGCCGAGGACATTGCCAATGAACAAGGGATGGAGGATGTCACGCTCACCACACTGGCGCAAAAGCTGCACATTCGCCCTCCGTCCTTGTATAACCACGTGAACGGATTGAATGGACTGCGCCAAGTACTGGCATTGCACAGCCTCGAACAGTTGGAGGAAGCTTTGATGAGCGCAGCGGTTGGTAGAGCGGGCGAAGATGCGCTGACCGCTATGGGGAACGCGTATATGCGGTATGCTCGCGAGCGACCAGGTTTGTATGAAGCGATGCAGTATGCAACTGATCGAAATGATACCGAAATGAGGCAGGCTGCGGATCGCGTGGCTGAGCTGGTCATTACCGTCCTGTCCAGTGGTTATGGCTTTAAGGAAGAAGATTGCATTCATGCAGCGAGGGGATTCCGTAGTCTGCTTCATGGATTCGCCTCACTTGAACAAAAGGGCGGCTTTGGTTTACCTATGGAGGTGGACCGGAGTATTGAGGTGATGATGGCTACCTTTTTGGCAGGTCTGCGTGTGCGGCAAAAGCGAGATGTCGAGCTTACCAAAGAAGTCTGATTTCAGCCTGATGCAGCTAACATGATTGCGTCGCAGACCCGAAGGGTAAAATACATCTGTATAATGTAGATGAGAGACTGCGAATACAGGAGGGGTATGAGTGAACGTACTGGTGATTGGCGCAAATGGAAAAGTAGGCAGACATCTTGTCCGTCTACTGGGGCAGAATAAATCGCATCGCGTAAAGGCGTTGATCCGCCATTCGGATCAGGCCGAAGCGCTTGAACGTTTGGGAGCAGAAACGGTGGTAGCTGACCTCGAAGGGACGGTTGGTGATATTGCCGCAGCTATAAAAGGCAGCGATGCTGTCGTATTCACAGCAGGCTCCGGTGGAAAAACAGGAGCGGATAAAACGCTGCTTATCGACCTGGATGGAGCGGTCAAGGCGATGGAAGCCGCCGAACAAGCGGGTATCCAGCGCTTCGTTATGGTCAGCGCCCTACATGCGGAGAATCGGGAGCAGTGGCCTGCATCCATTAAACCGTATTATGTGGCGAAGCATTACGCTGACCGCTTGTTGGAAGCGAGCAACCTGGACTACACGATTCTTCGTCCGGGTGGCCTGACGGATGATGTGGGCACCGGAAAAGTTGCTACCGGTGAGGAGCTCACCAGCCACACCATTTCTCGTGAAGATGTGGCGGCAGCGGTGGTAGCAGCGCTGGAGGAACAGCGGACGTATCATCGTGCAATTAATCTGGTTTCTGGCAGTACGCCTATTGCTGAGGCAATCCGGCTGTAATTACGGATGAAGTTGTTGCCCAAAGGACGCTTATAAATGACAAAAAAGCGAGAAGACGGCCACAATGGTCATCTTCTCGCTTTAATAATTTTTACAGCTTGGTTGGATCCATTTCTTTTGGGAATGTTTCTTCAAAGCTGTGTTTTTTCTCGTATAAGTTGTACCAAGTTTCTGCAATGATATCTGGATGTCCTACCTATTCATGCCAACATCATACATGAGGCTGGTTATTTATGGGCATCTGGAATTACTCCGTTTGATAAAGAGGAAATAGCCAAGAAGGCTTCGTTATTAATAACAGGAGGAAAAGATTAATTCTTGTTTTGAGAGGCATCCCCGGGGGCAGAGTCCCGGGGATGCTTTTTGCTGTTTTCTCAGTACGGCCGTCCCCGTAGCAGTTCCAAGCTCCAACTCCAGCTGAATAGCAGCAAAAGTATTTGCTTAAAACTAATTATATTATTTATAATACTAATATAATTAGTTTATAATTAAGTCAAGGAGATGAGATAAATGCGTATTGTTCAGGTGCAGCATGTGTATCAATTGACGTTTATGCCCCGGCTGTTCCCGGTGAACTGTTATTTGGTGGAGGAGAAAGAGGGGCTCACCTTGGTAGATGCCGGATTGCCATACAGTACCCGTGGTATAGCACAAGCTGCGGCGCAGATCGGGCAGCCGATTATTCGAATTGTACTTACCCATGCCCATGGGGATCATGTGGGTGCGTTGGATAAGCTCAAGGCAAGGTATCCTGACGCGCAAGTGTTCATTTCAAGGCGGGACGCACCGCTGCTACAGGGCGATGTATCGTTGGAGGCAGGAGAACCGGATACTCCTATTCGAGGCGATGTACCGAAGCATATCCTTACCCAGCCTGACGTTTTACTGGAGGATGGGGATCATGTAGGTTCGCTGTTGGCGATCAGTGCACCGGGACATACGCCAGGCTCAATGGCATTCTTGGATACTCGCACCCGAGCGCTAATTGCAGGCGACGCCTTTCAGACCCGAGGTGGTATAGCGGTATCGGGAAGGCTTAAGCCGCTGTTTCCTTTTCCGGCACTGGCTACCTGGAACAAGGAAATTTCGCTGAAAAGCGCCAAAAAGCTGGCGAGTTTCAATCCATCTTTATTAGCTGTCGGTCACGGTAACATGCTGAAGCATCCACAATCTCAGCTGGAAAGGGCGATTATGGAGATGGAACGACAATCTTCAGTGTGATGATTTCGTATTCAGCCAACATTCAGCCAGAACTCACAAAGTCCTAAGCTAAGACAGATACAATATGGGAAAATAGAAACAGAGAGAGGTGCATCGGGTTTGAACGTTTGGAAAGCGAACGGTCTGAAATATATACTTCTATGTAGTCTCATATTGTGTGCTGTCGCTAGTGTCGTTTCGTTATGGAGTTATTCAGGTAGTTCTGCGTCCCAGTCTGCGGCTGTTAGGCAGGGACCATCCGGCGGGTTTGGGGGAGGAGGCGGACCTGGCGGAGGTATGAGGGGGACGGATTCGGCGAATAGCGCTGACAGCAAGAATCAGGGGACGACAGACCAAACTACCAACTCCTCCACTGAGGGGACATCGACATCGGGTGACAAAGGTACAACGACCGGGAATGATACGTCTGTATCGGGCGGCAGTGGTGTTGCCAGAGACGGACAGCACAGAGGCCCCGGTGGCATGTCTGGTAACGGATCTGGCATGGGCGGTCCTGGCGGTGGTATGGGTGGTGGAAGAAGTGGGAACTCCTCATCTGCTTATGCTACTCCGCTGGCGATTTTCGCCGCTTTGTTCTTCGGTGCGTTCGTGTTTATTGCGTACCGGTTTCGGGCTCGTGAATGGAAGCTCGGGGAACGTAATCGAGGACTGATGCTGTGGACTGTGCTGGGTGTGGGTTTCTTTTTAAGAATGGCGATCGCTCCATGGATTTCGGGTCACATGGATTTAATGCTATTCCGGAACTGGGCTACGACAGCAGCGGATAGCTTATCGGGCTTTTACACGAACGGATCAAGTGATTATCCGCCGTTCTATATTTATATTTTATATGTGATTGGTCAAATCGGCTCTACGGATGCTTTCATTCCCTATATGTCCGTGCTGCTGCGGCTTCCCAATATATTAGCCGATATCGTGACAGCGTACATGCTGTACCGGTTGGCGAGCAAACGGGTCGGCTATGGAATAAGCCTTGGATTGGCTATATTCTACGTGTTTAACCCGGCTGTATTTATCAATTCGACCTTCTGGGGGCAGGTAGATTCTTTCTTTACGATGCTGATTGTGGGCATGATTGTGCTGCTTGTGGAAAACCGGGTCGGCTGGTCCGCCGTATTGTTTACGGTAGCCGTATTGATGAAGCCGCAGGGAATTATTTATGGGCCTGTTCTGTTTTTTGAGCTGCTGAGACAACGAAAAATACAGCCTTGGCTGTTGTCCATTGGCGGTGCTGTTGTGACGACCATTCTGGTCATATTGCCATTTTCGTGGGGGCAAGAGCCGTTATGGCTACTTGACCTATACAAGGGAACGGTCGGCGAGTATCCGTATGCTTCGGTGAACGCGTATAACTTTTTTGCATTGATCGGTGGCAATTATACGCAGGACACTACAACGCTGTTCCTGTTCAGTTACCATACGTGGGGTATGATCTGCATTGTGTTGGTGACTCTATTTACATGGTGGATGTATATCCGCAGTCGCAAACCACAATTTGCAGCAGCAGCTGCACTGGTGCTCATTGCAGGTGTATTTACCTTCGCTTCCAGCATGCATGAACGGTACTTGTTCCCTGCGGCCGCGTTAGCTGTACTGGCGTATCTGTATTTACGAGACCACAGATTTTTGTGGCTTGCGGGTGGATTCAGTCTTACGATTTTCCTGAACACCTTTGATATTTTCTATAGCTCCAACTCTCGGGATCAATACGGTATTATTTTGTGTGTGACATCATTGTTGAATGTGTTGTTGTTTGGGTATTTGGTCAAAGTAGTGTGGGATTGCTCCAAATCGACCACGATTGAGACTGCCCCTTCCACAGACAGAGTTTCGCCAGAACTTCCTTCAGCGCAGCCTGCATGGGGAGCGTCTTCCCAAGGTGTAAACACGACAATTGATAGTTAGTGGAGTATAAAATATGCTAAAAAACCGCCTTTTAACGAAATGGAAGTGGTTGATAGATCAACTGCAATCCATAAGTTAAAGAAGCGGTTTTTTGTTGTCCTCATGTTAGAGTAACATTGTATCTATGTGTCTCAATCCATATATTCGTTCAGTTTCTGTACATCGCAGATGGTAATCTCTCTTGTACCCTTGCTATGAATAATCCCCAGCTGTTCAAATTTTCCGAATTTGCGACTGATGGTTTCGCGGGTGACACCCACATAATTAGCCATTTCCTCGCGTGAAAGGGGGAGGTTTATTTTAATGTAGGAACCATCCGGCTTGCCATATTTATGTCCAAGCTCAAGAATCATATAGGCGATGCGGATTTCCGGGTCTTTGGTAGCTAGGCTTTGAGCCAGGTTTTCGGTATGTGCCAAGCGTTTAGTAATGGTTTTGAGCAGCTTCAAAGAGATATCGGGATTGTTGCGGATCAACTGCTCCATATCATCCTTGGTGAGCATACAAATATCAGTATCTTTTAAGGCATACGCACTAAAGTTACTCAGCTCATCGCTGTTAAATATGTTCAACTCGCCAAAAAAATCGCCAGTTGTCAGAATGTGCAGAATTTGCTCCTTGCCCTGAGGCGTCATCTTCAGCAGCTTGACATGCCCGCTTTTAATAATGTACAGCGTATCGGATGCTTGTTCCTCGATAATCAGGGCTTCACCCTTCTGATATTTTCGGTGTCGGATCATGGAGCTGACCTTACACAAATCTTCGCAGGACAAAGAGGAAAAGATAGGCACTTTGCGGGCACAGGGCTCTTTTTCGCACTGGCAGGGACAGGACATCTCATTCACATTCATTCACTCCATTCATAAACCGGAAACTACAGGTTATAGCGCATGGTTGTTATTCTGTATCATCTATTGGGGCAAAATGACTTTGATCCTCACCGCAGACTGGACAAACCCAGTCTTCTGGAAGATCCTCAAACGCTGTACCAGGCATAACGTCTTCATCGGGGTCACCGATAGCAGGATCATAAATGTATCCACAGGGCTGACAAACATATTTTTTCATCTCTAGTTCTCCTTGTCATTCAAAATTTTTGTAAGCTCTGGTGCGTCCGGTTTGAGTCCCTGCATGATGGCTGTTTTGTATGGTAGTGAAGCAAGGGCATCTCCAAAGCCAATCACGCCGCAGATAGAGCCGTTTTGTATGAACATACGTGTATAAGAAGCTCGATTTTTAATAATCAGGCTGGTGTCGCAGACTTGTTCATCTACCAGACCGATGGAAAAGAGAGGAGATTCATAGCAGTTTGAAAGGGTTACAGAGAGGGGACGCTGATAGCTGACGGATGCGCCCGCCATATTAGCGCCTGCTATTTTTCCCTGCTCCATTGCGCTTTCCCATAACCCATCTACTCTACTTTGAAATTCGGCTGCATCACCTGCTGCATAGATATTGGCGGAGCTGGTCTCCATCTGTGCATTCACCAGAATGCCTTGTCCAATATCAAGGCCGATTTGGCGAGCAAGCTCCGTATTCGGTTCAATTCCGATAGAGTACACGACATGCTCGCAAGGGATAACAGAGCCGTCCTGTAGTTCCACACCTTCTACGTGATCTGTGCCTTTAATACGTTTTACGCCTTGCCCAAGGTGGATCTGAGTACCCCGTTCGGTCATTTGATCGGTCAAAATAGCGGAGGCCTTTTCATCTAGCTGGCGGGGCATAAGCCGATGCGAAGCTTCCAGTATGGTTACAGCATACCCGGCTTGCTGGAAGGACCAGGCGGTTTCCACGCCTTGAATACCGCCCCCGATGATACATATCCGGTCTCCCTGTCGCAATTCCGCTTTAAGGCTATCTGCATCTTGTCGAAAACGGATATTGTGAACGTTCCTTAGAGAAGCCCCATCCAGCACAAGCTTACGGTTGTGAGCTCCTGTACACAGCAGCAGCTTGTCATAAGCAACGGTTTGTCCATCTATTGTTTTGATAGTACAATCCTCTGGATGTATCTCGGTTATCTTGATGCCGGAATACACATGAATTCGTTGATTGGCAAACCATTTTTCCTTTTTGATCAGGATTTTGTCACTGTGCAAATCAGTAAATAGTCCCTTGGAAAGTTTGACTCTGTTATACGGAAAGGATGCTTCCTCCCCGTAAATAGAAATTTCGGCCAGCTCATCATGATCTCTAATCGCTTTTGCCGCGTTGACGGCGGCGACACTGCCTCCGATAATAACGTAATGTTGGTTACCCATTCAGTATCTCTCCTATTCGCTATACGCTACTGTGTTTTAAATAACACTAAGCAGTAGATCTGAGACAAATTCAGCGGCATTTTTAATTTTTTTCACTTTTTCAACTTCTGTAGGAGAGAAACGAATACGTACCGGGAATTCCACATGGGTCATACCCGTTGATTTGATTACATCTGAAGTGCTTTGCACCTTCATATTAGTACCGTTCAAGTAATCCTGTACAACTTCAATGGCTTCCCCGCTCCAGCCGTAGGAACCAAAGGCAGCAGCCAGCTTGCCTTCCAGATTCATCTTTTGCATTTGTTGCAATAGGTCTTCCAATTTGCCCGTCATATCGGCATATTTAGTAGAGCTACCAACGAACACAGCATCTGCTGAGGCAATACTATTCAATATTTCCGTTTCATCCGCTTTATCCACGTCCCATAGCTCCACCTGGATTTGGTTCTCCAAAAAGCAGTCCTTCAGGATGTTTGCCATTTTTTTAGTATTATTTTTTAGGGTGGCATAGACAATCGCTACTTTTTTATCTTCCTTGGTTTCGGTACTCATAGAGGCGTACAAATCAATAAACTTGGCAATATCATGCCGGATCGCGAAGCCGTGGGAAGGCGCAATCATCTCAATATCCAGATCGGCAACAGCTTCGATTAATGTGCGCACATATCTGCGATGTGGATGAATAATAGCCTGATAGTATCCGATAAAGTCCTCGGTGATATCAAAACCAGCCTCATCGGCAAATAGATGCTCTACAGCCACGTGTGTACTGAAAATATCGCAAGGGAACAAGATTTTATCTTCTATACAATACGTAATCATGGTTTCTTCTGTATGCAGATAAGGAGTTTCTTTGAACAGCAGCGTTTTGCCTCCAATGTCCAGTTGATCCCCATCCTTGATTACGAGGAAGTTGCGATGCTGAAGCTTGTACATTTGTTGAATTTCCGGAACGGCAATCTCAGTGCAGACAATCGTAGCGTTCGTTGCCTTGGAAGCAAGTGCCGCCAATCCGCCCGAGTGATCTGGTTCCGTGTGATTGACGATGATATATTGAATATCCAATGGATCGATCAATTCGGTTACAGCTTCGGCAAATTCTCTACCGAACGCCATATCCACGGTATCCACAATGGTTGGCTTTCCGGTTTTTAATAGATATGCATTATAAGTTGTACCCTTTGATAGTAGAAGACGATGAAAGGGAACCTCACGATTATCAATTTTTCCTACCCAATAAATATCCTTTGCCAGCTTGAATCCGGGCTTCATAGGAATAACCTCCTGCTTGTTATTGTTTTAGCATCTTGCATAATCCGATTCTAGTTGGATGTGTCGGTGAAAAAGATGATTGAAATCAAATTTTTAAATAATTAAAAGTATTTTTTACTTAAATTTAGTTTTGTGATTGCAATCACAAGTCGAGCGAAATAATCCAATACAATAAAGGTATTCATCCATCTTAAGCAAATTTAATTTCAAACAGGAGCGTGAACCAATATGAAAAAATCAAACCTCATTCAATTTCAGGAATATAAGGAAGCTGCGTTTACAAAACGAATTGTGCATAAGGAAGCTGACAATGTAATTTTTATTCTCAACTTTACTCCTAATGCGGAGTTGCCAACACATAATCACCCAGGAGCGAATGTATATTTGCTTGTTCTTGAAGGCAGCGGGACTGTAACTGTGAACGGGGAAGCAACGGAAGTTGTCCAAGGGGATATCATTCATGTTACGGGCGATGAGCACTTTTCCTATCGTGGCGGTGCAGAGGCGAATTCCAGTCTGCATGTAGTGTTAACCCAAACGCCAAGCGAAAGCTATGCGCAGAACATATAAAAGAGGACACAGCACCATCATTGTATAAATGGGGCATTGGCATAAATCGTAAGAGCGGGTCTCCGATCGGCAATATATAGATATTGAATGATGCAACATGCTCATATCAAAAAAAGAAAAAGGTTATTTTTTTTACACTCGTATTGATAATGAATATCATTATCAAATTTTAAAAAGAGGTGTTAATAGCCAATGCAGACAGTAGATTACAAACAGGTGCCAGGGCACTGGATATTAGCAAGTCTCGGTAAGCGCGTGCTTAGGCCCGGAGGGTTAAAAACGACACGTTGGATGATAGAGGGACTTGACGTAACCGGACAGGATGAGGTCATTGAGTTTGCCCCCGGATTGGGTATAACTGCCCAAATCACACTGCGGCTTAATCCCCGTCGTTATATTGCGATTGAACAGAATGAGAAGGCGGCTTCTATCGTAAAAACGTATGCAAGCGGAGCAAATCGGGAAGTCATTATTGCCGATGCTGAACAGGTTCCGTTGCCGGATGCCTCTGCGACGGTGGTATATGGGGAAGCCATGCTGACGATGCATACAAGGGCCAAGAAGGCGCAGATTATTTCGGAAGCCAGGCGGCTTTTGAAAGCAGGTGGGAAGTATGCTATTCATGAGATGTGCCTTGCTTCTAACCATATTGAGCCTGCGCTCAGAAAACAAATTTACAAGGATTTGGCTGTAGCCATGAGAGTTAATGCGACACCGTTGACGGTGTCAGAGTGGGAACAGCTGCTGAAAGAGGAAGGCTTTAAGGTCGTTAAAATCTATACGGTTCCCATGCACTTATTGCATTTGCTACGTATCATTCAGGACGAGGGCTGGTTGAGATTTGGGAAAATTGCCTTTAACCTTATGCGTAACCATGCTGCCCGGACAAGGGTTATGGGTATGCGCAAGCAGTTTGTAAAGTACGCCGACCATCTGCAAGCGGTCAGTATCATCGCTGAGCGATAGCCTGAATTCACGAATAAGAGAATAAAGCTTTTTACGCAATAGCAAAAAAGGAGACGAACCCCTATTCAGGGATTCGTCTCCTTTTTGTATATTTGCTGCTTTGGCTTGGCTGCTGGAGTGCACATGCTTTGCACCCCTCTATTCGTCATATAATAGGCGTAACGAAAATTTCCAATTCCTGATGTTTTACATTACCATAGTGACTGAGATCATTGGAATAGTTAACCCAAATAATAAAATAGGCATACTTCAAAAGGAGGAAGCGTGTTATGAAGCTGCATCGAGCCATTGTGGTGGATGATGAAACCTTTACTCGTAAAGGGCTGCTTCAACTCATGGATTGGCAAGCCTGTGGTTTTGAAGTCGTAGGAGAAGCTGATAACGGTGAGGATGCGCTGGAGCTAATCAGCCGTATTCACCCGGACCTGGTCATTACCGATATTCGTATGCCTGTGCTGGACGGATTAGAGCTGATTCGGTCTGTGCTCGAACAGAGTACAGAACATCCCGCGTTTATTATCTTAAGCGGCTATAGTGATTTTGCTTATGCGCAGCAGGCAATCCGCTATGGGGTTCATGATTTTATGCTTAAGCCGATTGATGAGGGGGACTTTTCGGCTACATTGCGCAAGCTGAGTGAAAGACTGCATCGTGAACAGCAGAATACGCAACGATATCAGAATCACCATGCAGGTGGGCTGTTAGAGACTGTGATGATAAACCCAGTGGATGATGTAGTAGTGACACAGTGGGAGCAGCAGCTACGGCTTGGGGAAGCCACTTATATGTACTATGTACTCGTCGAGCTGAATGACCAACATCCCTGGCGCTCCGGTGACAATAATATCATGCTATCGCTTTTACAATTCAGGGAGCTTATAGAGCAAGCGCTTCATCGTTTAATGGATGGCAAGTACCCTCTCTATGTTCATGAGCATCGTAACCGGATTGGTCTTATCGTACCGGACTTCCTTTTGGAGTGTTTTGAAGGCAAGGTCCAAGTTTTTATGAAAGCGCTACAACGCGAGATAGAGGGGATGAAGACACTAAAAGATCAGCTGGGAAGTCGAGTTTTCATTTATGCAGGAAAGCCTGTGAATCGGTTGCAGGATATCCAGCAGTCCTATGCCTGTGCGAAGGAGGCAGTGCTCCATAAATACATTTATGACCATGGCGGTATTGTTGTATATCTACAGGAGGAAATGCCACCACTTCACTATAAGACCATCCCTCAGGACGTACTGGATCGCTTGACGGAACAAGTTGAGGAACTGCGGTTGGATGAGCTGCGTGTGGCCGTGAATTATTTATTTAGCAGCTTTCGGGAGGAGTGTTATGCTCCTGAGGCTATGAAAATGAGTCTGCATCAGTGCGTACTTAGTATCGTTCGGGTCATTCAAAACATGCAGGGAGATGAGCGCTCACTTCAGTCACTAGAACCGATGATGAACTGGCAGGACATGAACCTGTCCCTGGGTGAACTACAGCGATTGTTTACAGCTTTTGTCGAGGAAAGTGGAAGGTATATCGGGGTTCTGCGCAAGGATTGTCAGCAAGGAGGCATCCAGCACATCCGTGCTTACATTGAGCAGCATGCCGCCGAGAATATAAGCCTGAAAAGTATTGCGGCTCGCTTTTACATGAACCCGGTATACCTCGGTCAATTGTTCAGAAAAACGTATGGTGTGTACTTTAACGAATTTCTGCTGAAATTGCGCGTTCAGGAGGCGAAACGCTTGTTGCGGCAGACGGATCTGCGGATTTATGAAATTGCTGAGCGCGTGGGCTTCGGCAGTTCAGACTATTTTGTTACCCAGTTTGAAAAGATGGCGCATGCCACACCAAGCGAATACCGCAACAGCCTGATTGTTGGTAACAAGTCAGAGAGGGCCGGCGAATGAAGATGCTGAGAATGACTCTTGATCATGTACGACTGCGAGATAAAATGCTGCTGCTTTATTTTCTCTGTGTTTTTACGCCTGTAGTGCTGACCAATCTGATTTTTTACCATGTCACCTCGCAAAACGTGAAGGAACAGCGTATGCAGGATATTTCGCGCGCACTGGAACAGATTAAAATTGAATTTTACCGTGAATTTGAAGATGCGATGGAAATCTCGTCTATCTTTTATACGGATCATCAGCTCAATGAGGTATTGGAAGAAACATATCCCCACCCTGCTGACTATATCGCCGCTTATGACTCTTATTTACGTCATATCTTGAACAACACTTACAGTCCTGCATACCATTCCGTAGGTGGAATTACGATCTACACCAATAATTCAACGCTGCTGAATTCCGGTGGAATCAGCTTTATAGATGAGGGAGTCAGAAGTTTGCCCTGGTATACCAAAATCTCGCCTGGACGCCAGTCCAAGCCTATATTTGTACGTACCGATGACAGTACAGGTGAACAGGTGTACCCTTTTAGCCTGATTCGGCGGATGAACTACTTTTATTCCCAAAATGGTCGTGAAAAAATACTGAAAATAGAACTGCGAATGTCGTCCATTCGGGAGATTTTCAATAACCTGAATTTGCAGGGAAGTCTCTTTCTGCTGAACGAACGAGGGGGAATCGAATATACAACGGACCCCAAAGTGGATATAAACCACAAAAATGTGGCCTATAACACTCTCAAGCTGCCCGAGGACACGATGGAGTTCAAGACGAATTATGTGCTTACGAGCAATCTGAATGGCTGGAGCATTGTGGCTGCGGTATCGAGAGATGCAGTGCTGTATGAAATGCAGGAATCTCGCAATTTTGTGCTCTTGTTAACCTGTGTAAATATGCTGCTGCCTACATTAATCATTATTTGGATTACACGTTCGTTGAACGTGAGGATTCATCGTATTTTAAAGCACATGAAGAAGGTGAAAAACCAGCATTTTGAGCTGATTCGCGGTACAGAGTCGAGAGATGAAATCGGGCAATTAACAGGGGAGTTTAATCGGATGACGCTGAAAATAAAGCGACTGATTAACGATGTCTATATGGCCGATATACAGCGAAAAAATCTGGAAATTCAGCGCAGGCATGCCCAGTTGAATGCACTTCACAGTCAGATCAACCCACATTTTCTGTTCAATGCACTGGAGACGATTCGCATGCGGAGCTTGATGAAGCATGAGGATGAGACAGCGCGCATTATTCATAACATGGCACGGATTTTCCGCAATTCGCTGGTGTGGAACAAGGATCGGGTTACTTTGCGGGAGGAGCTGGAGCTGATCCGTTGTTTTCTGGAAATTCAGCAATATCGCTTTGGTGAGCGAATACAGTACGAAGTGCAGGCGCGCTCTGAAGACTTGGATAATCTGCTTCCCAAAATGGTCGCGCTGACACTGGTTGAAAATGCAAGCATCCACGGCATTGAGCCGCTAAAGCATGGAGGACGCATTGAGATTCATTTTGAGCATGAGGAAGGACAACTGATTCTAACGGTTCGGGATGATGGGGTGGGCATGTCTGAGGAACAGATACAACGCTTGTATGGTTACATGCAAAGGCAGGAAGAAATGGGTGAGCGTATAGGTCTACAAAATGTCATATATCGTCTTAAACTTTACTACGGGAGCCGCTTTGAGCTTGCCATTCGCAGTGCACCCGGCGAGGGTACGGAGATTCGAATTAGGATTCCTGCGGATCGGGAGTGAGGTGGAGAGCAGTACCTATTTTGCGTTGAAGGACCTTTACCTATAGTTTTCTAAGTAACACCTTTAGATTGACAGGTGAACGAAATGAACAGCATTTTATAAAATGAAAGTGCTTACAATTTAGGGTGTGCGGGATTCTCAGTGCTTGAGGTACGTGCGCACGATATTCACACACAATCGACAAAAGAGGGCGAAAGGGGAGGGTCTGGCATGACAAGCAAAAGGTTCGGAATCATCACTCTGGTAATGGTTATGATGGCGTCTATGATCGCTGCTTGCTCAGGGAGCTCGGGCAAGGAGCCGGCGTCAGGAGATAGCAAGGAGAAGGTCACATTCACGTATTTTAATGCCACTGCGGGGAGGGACATTAATACCAATGAAACGCGGATCGGCAAAATCCTGGAGGATCAGACGGGGGTAAACTGGAAGCTGGAGCATTTGGTGGGTGATTCCAATACGAAGATCGGTACATTTATTGCCAGTAACGATTACCCGGATGTGATAGTGCCGGATGGCACGATCGATAAGCTGCTGGATGCCGGGGCTTTTATTCCCCTGAATGATTTGATCGACAAATATGGACCAAATATTAAGCGTGTATATGGACCGTACTACAACTTGATGAAGGCGGAGGATGGGAACATTTACTTTCTGCCGCTAAGTGCGGTGGTAGGCGATTATTTACCTGCGCCTAACTTAGAGCAAGGAGCCTTTTGGGTGCAACGCAGGGTATTAAAAGAAGCGGGATATCCAAAAATCAAAACACTTGACGAGTATTTAGCTCTGATTCGTAACTATGCGAAAAAGCATGCAGATGAGGGCTTGACTGGGTACCTAGCGTTAACCACGCAGGATAGGTTTTATGCTCTTACGAACGCGCCGATGCATCTGGCAGGCTATCCGAATGATGGCGGCACGATTATTGATATGAAAACACACCGGGCCACGGATTATGGAGATATGGAAATCACAAAGCGGTATCTGAAAGAGCTAAATCAGCTCAATGTAGAGGGCCTATTTGATAAATCGTCCTTTGTGGACAATTACGATCAATATTTGGCAAAGCTGACCTCGGGTAAGGTGCTGGGCTTTTTCGACTACCGCTGGCAGGCGGGGCAGGCCCTGAATAATCTGCAAGAGGCTTCCAAGCAATCGGGCAATGATGATATGGAGTATATAGGGCTGCCTGTTGTATACGACCAGAATATAAAGGATCAGTACATTGATCCTTCGTCATTCGTTAATAACCGAGGCATAGGAATTACGGTCAGTGCCAAGGATCCGGTGCGTATCATCAAATTTTTTGACAACCTGCTGACGGACGAAAACCAGATATTATCCAACTGGGGAATCAAGGGAGAAACCTATGATGTAGATAAAAAAGGACGCTTTTACCGGACTGAGGAGCAAATTAAGCAGACTGGTCAGGACGCGTTCCGCGAATCATTCGGGTTCAAATATTTTGAATACAGTTGGCCGCGATACGGTAGCGGTTCTACCCTGCCTGACGGCAACTCGGTTGGCCCCGGACGGCAGCCTGAGGTTGCGCGTATGTCCTACACCGAGGGAGATAAAAAGCTACTAAAAGTCTATGGTGTAGAGTCCTTCTCGCAAATGTTTTCCGCACCTGACGAGCGCCCATGGTATCCGGCCTGGAGTATTCCGATTGCTCAAGGCTCAACTGCGCAGCTCTTCCAGCAAAAGAAGGGGGACCTACAGCGCAAATATTTCCCGCGTTTGGTGCTGTCTGCACCGGAGCAGTTTGATGCGATTTGGAATGAATACACCACTGAATTCAACAAGCTGGATGTAAAGGCGTATGAGGAGCTGATCACGAAGGAGGTTGCCAAAAAAATCGAAAATCCCGGTAAAAAGTAAAGGAGGAAGCAGCTATGGGCCACTCGTCACCACCACCTGTCACGATCTCCTTGGATCATTTGCCGCCCTCGCGGCGAACCGGCTTTAGGGGATTTATGCACAAGCTGAATCAGCAACGGGCACTGGTATGGATGTCCGTCCCTTTTTTAATCTGGCTGTTCATCTTCAAGTATTTGCCCATCTGGGGTTGGACGATTGCCTTTCAGGATTTTAAGCCTGCCCGCAAGTTGCTCGATCAGCAATGGGTCGGATTAAAACATTTCCATTTTCTATTTCAGGATGAACACTTTCTGCGGGTCATGCGCAATACGCTGGCGATGAGCTTTATTAATCTGGTGCTGGGCTTTGTCACCGCTATAACATTAGCGATTTTGCTGAATGAGCTTCGTCAGATCATGTTCAAGCGGGTCGTGCAGACGGTCAGCTATCTGCCACATTTTATTTCGTGGGTGGTCGCGGCTAGCATCATCAGTACGGCGCTGTCTGCGGATGGCGGCATCATCAATGAGGTGCTGATGTGGCTGGGGTTGATTAAGGAGCCTATTCTGTGGCTGGGCGAGGGAAGCTATTTTTGGGGCATTCTCGGTGCATCGGAGGTATGGAAAAATGTCGGCTGGAACACCATCATTTATTTGGCCGCGATGACGATGATTGATCCCTCGCAGTATGAGGCAGCCGAGATGGACGGAGCAGGGCGTTTTCAGCGGATTTGGCATGTGACATTACCGGGATTGAAGCCTGTATTTATCATCCTGCTCATTATGAACATTGGCAATTTACTGGAATCCGGCTTTGAGCCGCAATACTTACTGGGCAACGGCATGAACGTGGATTACTCGGAGAATCTGGATATTTTCGTGCTGAAATATGGTATTCAGATGGGTAATTTCTCGCTTTCCATTGCTGCTGGGATGTTCAAAACGGTGGTCAGCTTCATCTTACTGTTTAGCGCCAATCATATTGCGAAGCGGTTAGGGGAGGAGAGATTGTTCTGAAAAAGGAGTGAGTTATGGTGGGGGACGGCCGCTTCGCGTGCGGATTGTTCTTCCGATCGCTGTTATCCCCGTATTTTCTTATTGGAATAAAGATCATAGGTTAAAATCCGGGGATAAAGGCGAACGCTCCGCTTCTTCAGAACAATTCCGCCCGCTCCGCTGCTACCCGCCGTAAAGTCACTTTTTTTGAGAACTGAGGGTAGTGGCAAGGGGAGAGTTTAAGGAAGGCGCGTGACTCGCGCTTCCTTGGGTAAATGCGTCATGGTAGCTGGCTCAGCTTCGCTATCGCCATTGAAGGGTGTCTTTGGGACAGTGCTATTCGAGGCGATAACAGAAGGTGCGTGCTCATGCATACTACAGGTGCAAGTCAGTGGATTTTTAGCAGGCCGCTTCGCTGACCTTACAACTTCTAATTGCCACTAATAATCAATAAGAGTCTGCTCAAATAGCTACTCAGATTTTTACTCGAATTCCTATTATTGTAGCCACTAATATAACCGTTTCAATTAATAGCACCAGAGCTTCAACAATACTAATCGTATGAATTACATGGCTGGGTGCTTAAGCTATTTTTTAAAAAGGAGCGGAAGTCATGGGCAAAGGGAAGGCCGTACACGGGCGATTTCGGGCCCCCTCAGATCGAATTTTTGATGCGTGCAATATCGTGTTTATGCTCTGCCTGATGGTGTTCACGCTGTATCCGTTTTTAAATACGCTGGCGGTTTCGTTGAATGAAGCGAATGACTCGATTCGGGGCGGGATTTATTTGTGGCCGCGTGAATTTACGTGGAGTAATTATGAATTTGTGTTCAAGGAAGCGACGATTTTCCATGCTACGCTGATTTCTGTATTACGTACAGTTGTGGGTACAGTGACTTCGGTGTTTTGCTGCGCGATGGTGGCGTATACGATCAGCCGGCCGGAATATGTGCTGCGCAAATTTGTTTCGATTGCTTTTATTTTAACGATGTATTTTAGCGGTGGATTGATTCCGAACTTTCTCCTGATTCGTGAGCTTGGGATGCTGGGGACTTTCTGGGTGTATGTCGTGCCGGGATTGATTGGGGTGTTTAATGTGATTGTCATTCGCTCCTTTATTGAGGGATTGCCGGAAGGGATTTTGGAGTCGGCGCGTATTGACGGGGCTGGGGAGTTTGCCACTTTTATGCGCATCGTTTTGCCGCTGTGTGTTCCCGTACTGGCGACGGTGTCGCTGTTTACAGCGGTGGCACAATGGAATTCCTGGTTCGATGTGTTTTTGTACAATTCATCATATGAGCAATGGAGCACTCTTCAATATGAGCTGATGAAAATACTGCAAAATTCTAACACGTCTGTTAACGGTCAGGACTATGCGAGCCAATTCGCTGGTTCGGAAAATCTGGCGAAGTCGGTCACGCCTACCTCGATTCGGGCCACGATGACGATTGTCGCTTCAGTGCCTATTATTTTAGTGTATCCCTTTTTGCAAAAATACTTTGTGAAGGGTATGACCTTGGGCGGTGTCAAAGGATAGTAAATGAAAACCAATGGTGCCAAATACCAATTCCAAAAATTGGAGTACGGGAGGGATTGCTTTGCGGTCATGTTGGGTTAAGCCTTTTTGTCTGGTACTGGCTGGAGCGCTGTTGTTATCGCCTGTCGGTTGGTGGGGAGCGTCTGTAGTGAAGGCAGCTCCGTCTATAGAACATTCCCCGCCCGTTTCGGATATGGTGCTATCGGCGGGTAGTATCCATAAGACCATTGGAACGTACGGATTTGAGCAAGGAAACAGCGACGGCTGGAAGCCGCGAGGAACTTATACCCAAATTGCATCCGTCACGGAAGCAGCATATGGCGGCACGCACAGTCTGAAGGCAACCGCTCGTACAGCGGCTTGGAACGGGGCGGAGCTGGATGTGAAGTCGCTGTTGCAGCCGGATGTGGAGTATGAAATTAGTGGCTATGTGAAGCTGGATGGTCATTCTGCGGTTCCGAGCATGGTTAAACTTACAGTGGAGCAGCAGCCCACAGGCGGGACTACGACATGGAAGACGGTAGCGCAGACGGAGACGGCGGATACATCGTGGATCAAACTTCAGGGGAAATATACTTTTACCGGGGGAATGGATGCATTGAAGCTGTATGTGGAAAGCTCGAATCCCGCACAGGCCTACTATGTGGATGAGATAGAAATAACACAGGTATCGAAGACGCCACCGGAGCCGGCCAATGGTATCGTATCCGGGTTTGAAGATGGTACGGCTCAAGGATGGGTGTCCCGTATGGGTGCCGAGACCGTGCAGGTTTCGGACGCCGATGCACGAAGCGGCTCATACAGTCTGCTGACAACAGGCAGACAAAAGACATATGCCGGACCCAAGCTGGATGTGACTGCTACGATGCAAAAGGGCAGCCGATATACGGTCAGTGCCTGGGTGAAGCTGGCGCCGGGTGAGCAGCCTGCCAAGGTGAGGCTCAGCGTACAGCGTGATCATCAAGGGGATAGTGCGTATGAAACTGTTGTAGGCGACACGGCTACTACGACAGGGGGATGGATGCATTTGTCTGGTATGTATACGCTTGCGCATGATGCAGACACTGTTTCTATGTATTTGGAAACGGCAGAAGGAACGTCTTCCTTTTATATGGATGATTTCGAGCTGTCACTTGTACCACCGCTGGCTATTGAAAAGGACATTCCTTCTTTGCATGGATTATATGGGGGACAGTTTAGCATTGGCACGGCGATTGAAGCTTTCCAGACCGAAGGGGCTTACGGAGAGTTGGTACAGAAGCATTTTAACAGCGTCGTTGCAGGGAATGCGATGAAGCCGATCTCCTTACAACCGTCCGAGGGACAGTTCCATTGGGAGGAAGCAGACCAAATTGTGCAGTTTGCTAGACAGCATGGACTGGAAATTCGCTTCCATACTTTGGTGTGGCATAACCAAACTGGGGATTGGATGTTCAAGGATAAGAATGGACAGCCGATGACGCCGACTGCTGAGAATAAAAAGCTTTTGCTGGATCGGCTGGAGACGCATATTCGCGCTGTTGCAGCCCGGTATAAAAATGTCATCACCGATTGGGATGTGGTGAATGAGGTCATTGATCCTGATCAGCCGGACGGCATGCGCCGCAGCAAATGGTATCAGATTACCGGTACTGATTATATTGAAAAAGCATTCCGTGTCACGAGGGAAGTGACGGGCCCGAACGCACGGCTATTCATTAACGATTACAACACGCATGAGCCGAAGAAACGGGATTTTCTGTACAATTTGGTACGTGATCTGCTCGCTAAAGGTGTACCGATTGACGGGGTAGGCCACCAATCGCATATCCGCCTGGAGTTTCCCGCTATTAGCGAGATTGAGCAGTCCATAGAGAAGTTTGCTTCGCTTGGTCTGGATAATCAAATTACCGAGCTGGATATGGGTCTTTATTCCAATGACACAGATCGCTATGAAACGATTCCAGAATCTATGCTCATCCGGCAGGCTCACCGCTATCGGGCGCTGTTCGATATGTTTTCAAGGCAGCAGAATCATATCAGCAATGTGACGATTTGGGGTACGGATGATGGAAATACGTGGCTCAGCACGTTTCCGATAGCCCGGTTGGATAAGCCGCTACTATTCGACGAACGGTTAAAGGCCAAATATGCCTATTGGGCACTTGCTGATCCGTCCAAAGTTCCGCCGTTGCCAGCAGGGAATAACGAATAAATGGTTTGAATACATGCCGGGCTTGTTTTGCCTTATTCTATGCTGTATCGAACGTCGCCTTATACAAGCATAAAAGCAGGCTGTCCTTCACATGTGACATGTAAAGGACAGCCTGCTTTGTTATCGTAAAGGAATTGCAGTTTTATTCCAAATTGGCGTGTTGACCAAACATAGATTTGGAGGTCAGCTTGCGCAGATCCATCGTTCTGAGTACCAATGCGTCACCGTACAACAGCAGGGTTTGCTCAAACAATGAGCCCATGGGCTGGATCGTCTGGTAGTCCTTGTTGGACGGGTCCTTGGCCGCACCAGGCAGCTTGACGATGATATCGGCCAGTTTGCCAATGGTGGAACCGGGAGAAGTGGTTAGTAGCGCCAGAGAGGCTCCGAGTTTCTTTGCTTTTTCTGCCATGGAGATCAGGCTTTTGGTTTCACCAGAGCCTGAACCGATAATGAGCAGGTCGCCCTCGCCCAAACCGGGAGTTACGGTTTCCCCGACTACGTAAGCTTGAATTCCCATATGCATCAGCCGCATTGCCAGCGAGCGAATCATGAACCCTGAGCGGCCCGCACCTGCCACGAATACCTTATTGGCAACGGCGATGGAATGGATCAGCTGTTCCGATTCCGTATCACTGATCAATTGTGGAACCAATTGTAGCTCCTTGAGTACCTCAGATAAATATTGAGAGGTTTCCATTGGGGTTAACCTTGTTTGATGAGCTGTTGCATTTGGGAAGCTACAGCCTTTTTGTCGTCCTCGCCAGTGATACCACCGCCGACGATAACCAGATCCGGTTGAGCCTTTACGACTTCAGCCAATGTGCTCAGCTTAATACCGCCAGCCACAGCAGTTTTGGAGTTTTTCACGACTTTTTTGACGGTTTGCAGTGCTTCGAACGGGCTTTGTCCTTCAGCTTGCAGATCGTAGCCTGTATGCACACAGATGTAGTCAACGCCCAGAGCGTCGATTTCTTTCGCACGTTGCTCCAGGTTTTTAACACCGATCATATCCACCAGGATTTTTTTGCCGCCTTGTTTTTTCGCTTCTTCTACTGCGCCTTTGATTGTTGCATCTTCAGCTACAGCCAAAATCGTAACGATATCTGCACCAGCCTCGGAAGCTTTTAGCACTTCATAGCCCCCTGCATCCATAACCTTCAGGTCAGCCAGCACTTTCAGATTAGGGAATGCTTCTTTCATTGCTTTTACTGCATGAAGTCCTTCATTGATGACAATCGGCGTACCGATCTCTACGATATCAATATACGACTCTACTTCTTTTACCAATGCAATCCCTTGCGGGATATCTACTAAGTCTAAAGCCAATTGAAGTTCCATGTTATTAACTTCACTCCTTAAGTGAATTTATATTTTGATGAACAGGTACATGCTCTGTTGAGTATCAAATCTATACTTTAGTTTCATGCACAGGTTTGATTGTAAGGCCCAGCTACCCGGTTGAAAAGTACGCACTAATTCGTAACGTAGTTACCCCCACGATACTATAGCATCATAAAAACCATCCATGAGAGAGCCTACATTTTGTCTTCTTTAGCATTATTTCTATAAGGGGAGTCAACTATTCGTAACCGATAACCGTACACAGCAATGTAAGGTTGCAAAAAAAGAAGGTAGTGATGATTGAATTGACTTCAAGTTAGGTTTTGACTATATTTGTAATATAATGGTATACAAAAAATGGAGGCTAAGAGTATAACTACCCTGAAGAGTAGCCGCTGTGCTAAGGGGTAATCGCAATTTTCAGGATAGGGAGGCGGGTTTAGTGGAAGAGGTCCTGAACCAAAGGGAAGCCATTTATTTGTTGTCGGACAGCCACGAACTCGATAAAGCTTGTGAGTTGTTTAGAATCAGCTACACACATAATGATTGGGATGAAGCGAACAAAGTAGCAGACTATCTGCATACGTTGGCTGAAAACCTGTATCACACCCAACTGAGAAATGCTGCAGACGGCAAGTATGAGACATTGGACACCAAACACCCGCTAGTGTTTTATTATGCTTATAGTTATTTGGCGAAATCTATTTACTATCAGAATATGGGCAAGTATGAGGAAGCCAGAAACTATATTATGAAGTATAGCGAAATGGGTTGGTTTATGGGGCTGGATCAGAGCGGTCACGAAGAAGTAGAGAGATTCCGTTTCCTCGCCAAGGCCAATTTATTTACGATTGAATTACTTTCGGGGAGAAGGGAACTTTTGCCTGAGTACGTTCAATTTCTTCACGACAATGACGAGGAGCTACTTCCAGGATTGGTTGGTATTGCCGAAGCAGCTAACCTGAATAATTGGAATATAGACGACCTGCTGAACGATTTTGCCGATGATATTAAGATATTTGAAGGTTATGAAGATAGAGCAAACCGCGTATATTATTTAAAACTGGTCAACCAATTGGCCATTTACCATTTCAAGAAGAAGCAGTACTCCGTTGCCTTAAATTATGTCCTTGATTCTCTGCAATTCTCTGCCAGTGTAGAAGCGGATGCTGATTTCAGGACACTGGTTGCTCTGTTTGAGACTTATCGAGCTTTGGCAACACCATCACAGCAAGAGCAATACCAAACCATTTTATTAAGGGGGCTTCATAATGAAAAAGGCATTAATCTCGGTAATTATGGTCTTGGCGTTTCTTAGTATTGCTCTTCCGTTGGGAAATATTTTGGGAGGGTTAGACCCTGTGATTCCTTCAAATCATGGTGTTTTTTCTTATACTGCTTGAGTCAGAATTAGACCTTCAAGCCCGATAGGGCTTTTGTACATAAAAGGAGCACACTTTTACGCATTTGCGATCAGTGTGCTCCCCTCTTTTATGCCAAGATTTATTTTACGACATACGAAGTCAGGTGACTGGCCAGATGTTGCATCGTTTCACTCGCCTTTTGCATACGCTCCATCACTTCAGTGAAAGAGCCTACCAGAGTCGCCTGCTCCTGAGAAGAAGAAACAATTTGCTCAATTTCCTGCTCCATTTGACGCATGGAGTTCTGTACATCCTTAAGGGCTCCTTCAATATCGACCGTCGCCTTTTTGGATTCTACGGATAGCTTGCGCACCTCTTGAGCGACGATACCAAAGCCTGCCCCTGCTTCTCCGACACGCGCGGCCTCGATCGCTGCATTCAATCCAAGCAGGTTGGTTTGATCGGAAATTTCCTTGATGAACACAGCTACCTGATTGATTTTACCCGAGTTTTGTACGGCGATTTGGGTGTTTTTCAAAATCTGTTCACTGGTTGCCTGAAGCTCCTCGGAATGAGCCGCCACATGCTGTACCATATCAATGAGCTGCTCGGTGATGGAAAGGTTCTCGGATACGATTTGATCCAGTTGATTTTTGTTAGTCAAATTATAAGAGGCCGCAAATGCTGCGATGACTTCACCTTTCTCGTCAAATACAGGAATACTGATCATATCAAGAGGAAGCCCTAGAATTTCAGCAGGGATGTGGGTCAGGCTGGGCTCACGTCCATTTTTAAGCATGGCAAAATCTTTATAGTCTTCGAGCAGCTCCGAGCCCGTTTCAAAGCCGAGGTCCATACCCTCCGATTGGGTATACATAAGGACATGAGTGCGGTCGAAGAGAGCAAGGGTCACTTTCTCACGCATAATCTGTTGTATGTAGGGAATGGCTGCAATTAATGCATCTATTGTATTCAAATAGATAACCTACCTTTCTTTACTAGATATATTTTTTATAGTCTCGTATATAGTTGTCGGTCTAAAGACGGATAAAAGTTATAAAGATATTGAAAATTTAAAGGGAAATGAAAGCTTCAGAAAAAAAGGCATACCGTTTCCATTAAGGAACGATATGCCTTCTATTTAATCTTAACGTGTCAGTGCTGTGTATAGGTAGTTCACTTGCCGCGTTGCTCGAATAGTTGTGCGATTTCCACAATAACCTTGGTAGCAAGTACCATGTTGTCCACCGACACGTATTCAAACTTACCGTGGTAGTTCTCCCCACCTGTAAAAATATTCGGGGTAGGCAGTCCCATGTAGGATAGCTGTGAACCGTCTGTACCGCCACGAATCGGCTTAATAATGGGTTCGATATTCAGTTTTGTCATTGCTTCATAAGCGACATCGACGATATGCTTGACTGGCTCTATTTTCTCTTTCATGTTGTAATACTGATCTCTCAATTCCAGCGCAATACGGTTTTCTCCATATGCGGCCTGCAGTTCTTTGACTACATTTGTTAAATAAGCTTTCCGCTTTTCAAAGCTCTCGCGGTCAAAATCACGGATAATATAGTATAGCTTAGCTTGTTCTGCCGTACCTGTAGACTCCAAGAGATGATAGAAGCCATCATATCCGTCTGTATATTCTGGGGCTTCGTTTGCAGGTAACCGACTGTGCAGTTCCATAGCGATTTTGGCAGCGTGGATCATTTTGTTTTTAGCCGTACCGGGATGCACGTTCACACCGTGAATGGTAATATGGGCGGCTGCGGCGTTAAAGCTCTCATACTCCAGTTCTCCGAGCGGTCCGCCGTCTACCGTATAGGCATATTCAGCGCCAAAAGCGGCTACATCAAAGCGTTCCGGCCCTCTTCCAATCTCTTCGTCCGGTGTAAAGGCAACGCGAATTTTGCCATGTTGAATTTCTGGATGGTCAATCAGGTAGTGGATAGCTGTCATGATTTCTGCGATCCCGGCTTTGTTGTCTGCACCGAGCAGGGTGGTACCATCTGTTGTGATCAGGGTGTGGCCTTTATATTGAGTCAGTTCGGGGAACTCACGTGGAGAAAGAACCACACCAAGCGAAGCATTCAGCGTGATATCGCCCCCATCATAGTTTTCCGTCAATTGCGGCTTTACCCCTGCGCCAGTCAGTTCGGTAGCCGTATCGAGGTGAGCGAGAAAACCGATGACGGGAACCTCTTTATCCGTATTGGAAGGAAGGGTCGCCATCACATAACCATTATCATCAATAGTTACGTCTGTCATACCAATGGCTTTCAATTCGCCCACCAAGAGGTTGCCCAATGTGAGCTGTCCGGGTGTAGTGGGGCAAGTGTGGCTGCTTTCATCAGATTGGGTATCTACCTGAACATATGTAGTCAGGCGGTCAATCAGTTCCTGTTTCATGTGTGTATCCTCCTTAGTGTCATTTCTATTATGGTACGTATTTTATCATGATTAGGCTTATAATATGAAAAAAATGGTTGACCCTTTTAGGAATGAATGGTTGTGTTGCACAGGGGAGACGAGTAAGATAATAGTAAAATAAAAGTAAAAATAGAGTAAAACGATTAAAGGAGTCTGCAATGCCTACGTTAAAAGATATCGCCCAGGAGGCAGAGGTTTCGATATCCACGGTCTCCCGAGTGCTGAATTATGATGAAACACTGTCTGTATCAGAGGAAACGCGGCGTAAAATTTTTGAGGTTGCCGAGCGCATGAAATATACGACGGTTAAACGTAAAAATGGCGGTATTGGTCGTCAGCCCCGCAAGAAGGCAGAGGGACCCATCCGGTTGGGTATGGTGCACTGGTTTAGTGCGTACGAGGAACTGGAAGACCCTTATTATCTATCTATTCGGTTTGGCGTGGAAAAAGAGTGCCGCCAAAGCGGGGCGCAGCTGGAGCGTATTTTCAGAAGAGAGGACCTAACTGCGCTGAAGACGTCATCCGAAGGGCTGCATGGACTAATCGTGCTAGGGCATTTTAGCAGCGAAGAGGTAGAACGTATGCTGGAACTGCCCATTCCTTGCGTCTTTCTGGATCATCCGGTAGAGCGTACAGGGGCAGACTATGTGGTCATTGACCTTGCTCACGCTGCGGCTGATGCACTGGACTATTTGATGGGTGCGGGCCATCGTCACATCGGATATGTAGGTATGGGTAAGGATGAGCAGTCCCATGATTCCGAACAAGTCGAGCTAGATGCCCGCTATGAGACGTTTTTGCAGTATCAAGAACAGCATAGGCTATGCACGTCGGATGATATTCATGTGTGCGGAGGAACAGCGGCAGACGGCTTCCGTGCGATGGAAGCGGCTATTCTGGCAGGACCAGAAAACCTGCCTACAGCCTTCTTTGTCGCGAGCGATTCGGTGGCTATTGGGGTGTTGAAGGCGCTAGAGCAGCATCACCTTGCGGTGCCGGAACGTATCTCCATTGTTGGCTTCAATGATATTCCGACAGCCGAATATTTGACCCCATCTCTGTCAACGGTCAAAACGCATACTCAACTGATGGGAGAAACGGGCGTTCAGTTCTTGCTGCATACGGTACGCAACGGTGCAAACGAGGTGGGGCGCAAGGTCATCATTCCGACCGAGCTAATGATTCGCAACAGCAGTGCGCCGCTGCATACCGATGCCAAATAAAATCGACGCTATGGATTTGGACAGCCCCGCCTTCCGGGGCTGTTTTTTTGATTATAAAAAGATACAAAAATGGATTGACAATTGTCTTGGAAATGCTTACATTGAACATATATTTATTTTACTAAGTTTTACTCGTAATTTTTACTTAAATATTTTACTATGGTATAAGAGTGGAAAATAAAAGGTTGAGGTGACTGCCCATGCGTACCATTTTGCCGTTGAATGACCAATGGTTTTACCTTCCTGAATATGTCGAGAGCGAAATAAGCGCAGGCATTGATGCAGGTCGGTATGAGCCAATTCAGCTGCCGCACACCAATGTAGAGCTTCCGTATAATTATTTTGACGACAAGGCATTTCAGTTTATTTCTACGTATAAAAGAGAGCTGAACATTCCGGCAGATGCAAAAGGTAAGCGAGTGTATGTTGATTTTGAAGGAGTCATGACCTATGCCCAGGTATATCTAAACGAGGTAAAAGCGGGGGAGCATAAAGGTGGATATACACCGTTCAGCGTTGAATTGACCGAACTTGCCGAGTATGGCGGCTCCAATGTGCTCACAGTCATTGTCGATTCCACGGAACGGGACGACATCCCTCCCTTTGGGGCAGTCATTGACTATCTGACCTACGGCGGTATTTACCGCGAAGTGCAGCTGCGAATAGTGGAGCCTGTACACCTTGGAACGATATTCATTCAGACACCGGCGCCGCTTGCGGCAAATAAGGCGGTGCGCGTGGTCGTGGAGCTGGAGGGCATTGGCGATCAGCAGGACGACTTGACGGTCGCGCTGCAATTGCTGGACGGAGCGAGCGTGAAGGCGGAGACCGAGCTAGCAGCGGTGACGGCGGCGGAAGTAACGCTGGAGCTGAAAGAGCTGGGCGGCCTGCGGCTATGGGATATAGATGATCCCAAGCTGTATGAAGCGAAGCTGACGCTGCTACGAGGCGGAGAGGAGTTGGATCAGGTGACCGTGCGCTTTGGCTTCCGCGAGGCTGAATTTCAGACGGACGGCTTTTACTTGAACGGGCGGAAGATCAAGCTGCTCGGCTTGAACCGTCACCAGTCCTATCCGTACGTTGGCTATGCTATGCCCAAAAGAGCGCAGCGTCGTGATGCAGATGTGCTCAAGGAGGAACTGGGGCTGAATATGGTACGGACATCCCACTACCCTCAGTCCCGTCATTTTCTAGACCGCTGTGATGAGATTGGATTGCTTGTTTTCGAAGAGATTCCGGGTTGGCAGCATATTGGCGGTGAAGCGTGGAAGGAGCAGGCGGTGAGGGACGTAGAGGACATGATTATCCGTGATCGTAATCATCCCTCCATTGTAATCTGGGGCGTACGAATTAATGAGTCGCAGGATGACCATGATCTGTACACGCGTACCAATGAGCTGGCACGAAAGCTAGATCCGACCCGTGCTACGGGTGGTGTGCGTTATATTGTAGGCAGTGAGCTGCTGGAAGATGTATATACGATAAATGATTTTGTTCATGATGGTGGGCACAAAAAATATTTGGCGAAGGAAATCCGCAATTTTGATACGTATGACGATACAGAAGGCGTAGATGGCGAAACGACAGGCTTGCGCCAGCCGTCTCTCGTTACAAAGCTGGATCATCCGGTCCCTTATCTGGTAACGGAATATAACGGGCATATGTACCCGACGAAACGTTTTGACCAGGAGGAACGGGTAATGGAGCATGCACTGCGCCATACGCGGGTTCAAAACGCTTCCTATGCCGATGAGGGCATTGCCGGAGCGATTGGCTGGTGTGCTTTTGACTATAACACGCATGCTGATTTTGGTTCCGGTGATAAAATCTGCTACCACGGTGTCATGGATATGTTCCGCCTGCCTAAATTTGCAGCGAGCGTGTATCGGAGCCAGAAGAACGTCGAACAGGAAACCGTTATGGAGCCGGTCACTTACTGGTCTCGTGGCGAGCGAAATATCGGGGGCATTGTGCCGCTGGTCGTGTTCACCAATTGCGATGAGGTGGAGTTCATCTACGGTCATGAGCGCAAAGGTATTTATCGTCCGAACCGAGAGAAGTACCCGGCGCTTCCTCACCCCCCTGTCGTGATCGACGAGCTGACAGGCCACTGGGGCATGAAGTGGGAAGACGCTGTATTCATTGGGTACGTAGACGGGCAAGAAGTGATCCGCAAATACTATTCACGTAATCCGGTGCCGACAGAGCTACGGGTAGCTGCAGATGATATGGTACTGGAAGCTGGCGATTGGGACGTAACCCGAGTAGTAGTGGATGCTCTAGACGAATACGGCAATGCCCTGCCGTTCTATACAGATCCTGTTTCGGTGGAGGTCGAGGGAGTGGGTGAATTGATCGGTCCTTCAAGCTTATCCCTAATTGGTGGACGCATTGCATTCTGGATTCGTACAAAGGGTGAGGCTGGCAATATCCGCGTGAAGGTTTCAGCGCCTTCTCGTTTCGGTTTGCAGGAATTGAGCATTGACGTGCAATAAGGAAGCAAAGGCAACATACAATCCTGCTAACTGCTTTTATACTGTCTGATACTTCTATTATTTAGTAAGGAGTTGTCCGCAGATTCTGCAAAGAATCTGAGAGGGCAACTCCTTTTTAGCATAGGTTAGGGTACGTTAATCTATAAGTCTTTCGAATTGTGTCTTATTACTGAGTCACTTAACGTTACGCTCGTAGATTGGAAGCATAGAATACACTATCAAACGCAAGGGAGGTGAAAACTATGGCGATTCTTTTACCTCAACAAAACTTTACGATAGCGGCTGGTATCGGTAAATCGTATTATGAAAATTTGCGTGGTGGTGCAGATGCAGCAGTAACCGTTAATAATAACGGTCCCTTTCCGATTGATCTTGTCCTTACTGTTGTCAATGCGCCTGTGATTACCTATACGATCCCTGCATTCACTAGTCTTACGGTGGAAGTTGCCTTATTGCTGGTAGCTGGTTTATTGACTAGCGCGGCCGGAGGCACATTTGGTACGATTCAGATTGCGACAGCTGATCTTTAACCTGTAACGACCTGATCCTCTAACTCTAGCTTTGCCATGTGGCAAGGTTAGAGTTTTTTTGAAATTTTCTGAAACTTTTTTCATATTGTGCCGATATATACATATAGCATAGCAAACAACAACATCGAAAAGGAGTACCCTGTATGAGCTTTAGCAATCCGGTTTTACGTGATGACATCTTTTTGCGCGAAGATGAAAGAGAAGCAAGTGAACAACGCATGACCATCGGAGGAACGGTGAACAAAACGTTGCTTCTGCTGGTTCTGCTCATCGTCTCTGGAAGTATTACCTGGTACATGACCTACGAAGGAACCGTAGAGGTGCTATCCTTGCTGACGGCAGGCTTTATTGGTATGGCAGGCGTAGCACTTGCGATATCCTTTTTTCCCAAAACGGCTCCATTACTCTCTCCTGTATATGCGATTCTGAGTGGTTTTGCTTTGGGTGGCGTTTCAGCTTTTATGGAGTATGAGTACCCTGGAATTGTAGCCAATGCCATTTTGCTGACCGTGGGTATCTTGTTCTTGATGCTCTTTATGTACACACAGCGAATCATCAAGGTGACACGCGGCTTTATCTCATTCGTTGTCCTGTGTACGATGGCGATTTTTCTGGTGATGCTGGTTGATTTTATCTTGAACTTTTTCGGTATGAATGTTCCCTATATCCATGAAACAGGTTGGCTGGGTATTGGCATTAGCTTATTTATCGTGATCATTGCGGCTTTGAATCTGCTGGTTGATTTCAATTTTATTGAAGAGCAAGCAGATCAAGGCGCACCAAAATATATGGAATGGTATGGTGCTTTTGCATTGCTGGTGACTCTAGTATGGCTGTATGTACGGATTCTGGATCTGTTGGCCAAATTCAGTAAGAGGGACTAAGTGCAGGGTAAGAAGAAAAGGATGGCTGAATGCCGTCCTTTTTTGTATTAAATAGACGGTTTAAAAATTGCATTTTACGTTAAATACATAGAAGTTGGGTAAAACATAAAGACAGACAGGAGAGGAGTGAGTGCATGTATCAAGTGGTGCTGGTTAGGCATGGACAGAGCGTGTATAACCGACAAAACCTGTTTACGGGCTGGACGGACGTGGACCTGACTGAACAAGGGACTCATGAGGCCATTGAGGCGGGACGTATTCTCAAGGAGGCTGGTTATACGTTTGATTTGGCATTCGCCTCTGTGTTAAAACGATCTATCCGCACGCTGTATCACATCTTGGATGAGCTGGATCATCTCTGGATACCTGTGCAGAAGTCATGGAAGCTGAATGAACGCCATTACGGTGCTCTTCAGGGGCTTAGCAAGCTGGATTCCGCCGTGCAATATGGCGAGGAGCAGGTTCATATCTGGCGGCGTAGTCTGACGGTGCGGCCCCCCATGCTGGATGAGAAGGACGAGCGGAGTCCGCATCGGGAAGAGCGTTATCGTAATATTAAGCCAGAAGAGCTGCCGCTTGGGGAAAGCCTGGAGGACACCGTGCATCGGGTCGGTGAGTTTTGGAAGCAGCGGATTGTACCATTGATTCTCAAAAAGGATCGAGTAATCATTTCTGCACATGGTAATACTTTGCGGGCCTTAATCAAGTATATGGAGAATCTGGACGAAACCGCATTGCTGGATTTGAATATTCCGACAGGCATTCCACTGGTGTACGAGCTGGATGAGCATATAGATCCCATCCGGCGTTTTTATCTCGGTGATCCGAGTCATGTAGAGGCTAAGAAGCAGGCCGTGGCCAACCAAAGCAAGGTAACGGAGTGACTTTCCATACACAAAGAGGACAGGGCGCTTCCTCGCATCCTGTCCTCTTTGTGTTGGGTATAGATTAAGCGTTCGCTTCCTCTTCTTCTGTTTCCTGGCTGTCTTCCTCTGCGGGAAGTGCCCACACCGATACACTGCCGGCACGAACGGGAAATATGCCGTAGCCATCCTGCTCAATTTTTACGGTATGATCGTGATGTCCGGTCAAATCCATCCATTCTTCCCCTGCACGTTGTTTGCCTACGAACATGCGCTTTTCTCCGTCATTTGCGTTGGTGATCACCACAGCACATCCGGAGCCTTCCAGCTCAGGCACGCCTTGACGAACCCATCCAATCGTATGGGGATCATCGAAATAATCTTTTTGCTCACCATAAGCTTTATGGTACCGGGCATATAGGAGCGGGTCTAGCTCAGCCTGCTTGCCTTTCACGGGCGTTTGTCCCTGGATACCGTAGTAATCGCCGTAGAACACACAGGGATAACCGTCCTTGCGCAGCAAGATGAGTGCATAGGCGCTAGGCTTGAACCAGTCCTCCACCCAGGATTCGAGCGCTTCATGCGGCTGGGAATCATGATTATCGACAAAAGTAACCGAGTTCAGGGGATGGGTATGAACAAGCGTATCCTCGAAAATGGTGCTTAAATCGAAATCCTTGCCACCCAAGGAAGCGCTATGTAGTTTGTAGTGGAGGGATACGTCAAACAAGTCAATTTTATAATCAATGGTATCCAGGAACTTTTGACACGATTCCAGATCCGGTTTCCAAAACTCGCCTACCATATAAAAATCCTGCCCGCGTTTTTTAATCATTTCTGTAGCAAACTCTCGTACAAATTCATGATTAATATGCTTGATTGCATCCAGACGGAATCCGTTGCATTGCAGAGTATCTACTAGCCATTTCCCCCAACGGATCATCTCTTTGCGCACATCCTGATGATTATAGTCAATATTGGCGAACATTAAATAATCATAATTGCCGAATTCATCATCTACATTTTCGCTCCAGCTTTTATTTTTACCTAAAATACGGTAGATTCCTGTCCGGTCCTGGCTTGCATCGTAATCGGTTCCGTTAAAATGTTCAAAGTTCCATTGAAATGTGGAATACTGACCTTGACGGCCGGGGAACGTAAATTTAGTCCAGCCTTCGATATCAAAGGGCTCGGAAATGACTTCATTGCGGTTATCCGGGTTGACCTCGACGACCTTGAATACTTCAGTTTCATCCGCGCCGGCCTTATGATTCATGACCAGATCGACATAGACGGACACGCCGTGGCGAACACAGGCGGCAACAGCCTCCAGCAGGTCTTCCCTGGTTCCGTATTTGGTGCGCACCGCACCTTTTTGGTCAAATTCGCCCAGATCATAAAGGTCATAGACGCCGTATCCCGTATCCTCAGGCGATTGGCCTTTGGTGACAGGTGGAATCCATATCGCGTCAATTCCTTTGGCCTTCAGTTCCGGCGCCAGGCGGGTAAGCTTTTTCCAGTGAGAACCGTCAGCTTCGACATTCCACTCGAAAAATTGCATCATCGTATGGTTCCTTTTCATGTACGTCCCTCCTTCATATATAACAAGTTACCCACCAAGTGAGGGGGGCTAAACGTCAGACGGTCAATATGATGCTGAATGAAGAACAAGGATCGCTGTATAACGTATGCTGAATCATTAAAATTTGTTATACCTGAGTGTTCACAACGACTCGGGTAGCTAGAAAAGAGAACGTGAAAACGGTAAAATGAATCTAACTTAACAATAGTTCGGGTTTTGGGCAAACTGTGAAGCGCGAGCAACAGAGGAAAGGAGGAGTGGACGTGACAGAACCGCAGCAGAACAAGGATGAAGCGAGCAAACCGCTGATTAAAAAATGTACGTATTGTCAGGAGATGAAACCTTTAACGGACTTTCAGCGCAGAACGGGTCGCCGGGCTGGTCCTTATTCCCGGCGTGGTCCTTGCCGTTCCTGCCGAGGATTGGCCCCACAAGAACGTGCGGCTACGTCCGCTCCCTCCGGCGAGGAAACAAATCCCTCGGCTGCTCCCGTGATGCAGCATAGCCTTGAAGCAAATACGGCTGCGCACAGCCTAGAGGCGTCGCTACCTATGGAGGCACAACGCCCCCGCAGGAAGCCGGTCACGGACAAAGCGCGTGAGCGCCATCGGCAACGGGTTCGGCATCTGCTTAGCAGGCTGAAGCCTGCGGATACCCGGGCGTTGCGGCTCAATCGCAATGGCATGATTCGGCTAAGAGGCAAAACCGACCAGGGGAGACGCTGGCATCAAGAGATTGAGCTTGATCTGGCCATGACCCTGGTCAGAGAGCGTATGGCGGTGATTGTTAATCCATACACCGTGCGTAGACTGTATAGCAACAAGGAATTTCGTCAATATGTGCTTAAGCGTGACCGTTATACTTGCTTTTTTTGCGGGGGCTACGGTGACACGATTGATCATTTACTGCCTCGGGCAAAAGGGGGGCACACAACGCCGGTCAATTGTGTATGTGCTTGCAATGAATGCAATCAAGTTAAGGCTGCCCGCGATGTAGATGAGTTCATTGAGTCTGGTGTACCGCAGCCGTCTCCTGATGATTTCGAGGCACCTGATAATCCTGACGCTTCTGAAGGCACCCTACATACGTAGGGCGACACTTGGAGCGTAGATCCCTTAGTACAGTTCTACTTCAAAGCCGGATTCCTTCCAGGCTGTTGTTCCGCCTTCGATAAAAGCTACATTGGTAAAGCCCATCTGCTGGAGTGTATAAGCTGCCAATGCAGCTTGTCCGCCTGCCCCACAAGTGGTGATAATGGGGCGGTTACGGTCACGTAGACGTTCGTCACGCAAATCCTGTGGAACCTCCAAGTCAGCGCGGATGGGCAGCATGCCCAATGAAATATTGGCGCTTCCGCGAATCAGACCGCAAGCGCCTGCATCATGGGAGTCCTGTACATCGATAACGAATGTATCTGGATTTGCCTCCATTCGCTGACGTGCCTCCTGTGAATCAATGCCCTGAACGTGCTGCCTCGCTTCTTGAACCATATCTCCAAATGTTTTAGCCATCATTTAAAACCTCCGTATGAATATATTTTGTGTTATTTTCATATGATCGAACTAAAACTCACTCTCTTTATTACCCTCCTTTAGCATAAGATGACCCTTCTTTTAAGGGAAACTTGGACAAAAATCGAGCTTATTCTAATTTTTATCTAAAATAACAATAAAAATTTTGCAGAAATTTGTGCAAATTTAAAATTTCTTCGACGATTGTGTCGTGAAAGGTGTAATATAGAGGTATAGGGTTCCGTTTCGGCCTGTTGTAGTCACGAAGGAGCGCTTCGTGGGATATTCCGCAGCAGTAACAACAGAATACCGTCTGAGCAATATACAATTGGCATCTGCGATAAATCAGTCTTGCCCTTTAGGGTATAGGCCGGTTTTAGCTGTGCTTCTTGCATGTTTAAGGGCGTGAATTCAATGAACGTTTTATTGCTAGAGTTTATGGATACAGGTTACGAGAAAGGAATGGACTTCTATTTTCACAGTAAAGGAGGACGTTCACGCATGTCTGAAAACCAACAAGAGGTGGCAGTAACACAGGAAGCTACCAAAGAGTCTCGGGATGTATTGGACCAATTGATGAAACCGGAGGTTCAGCAATCGCTGACCGTGCTGGTAGAAAATCTGCCCAAGTTGACTGAGATGGTTACTTTGATGACCGATGCTTATGATGTAGCTCGCAGTCTAGCGACTGACCCTGTCTTTATCGGAGATATGAAAAGCTCCATGGGAGAGTTTGTGAAGCCTGTTACAGATTCGGCTAAAGGATTGGCGTCTGCTGCAATTGAAGCAAATGACCGTGTACAAACTACGGACGGCAGTGTAGGTCTGTTTGGCCTGCTCAAAATGCTTAAAGATCCGAATGTACAAAAAACGCTGCGTTTCAGCCAGGCTTTCCTGGATATTCTGAATGAGCGCCAACGCGAAAGCAAATAATTACCTGATCGAGAACGGAGGATGGACATGTCGAAGCAAATTTTGATCTTGGGCGGCGGGTACGGCGGATTGCTAGCCGCTCTTACAGCACGCCAGCATATGGACGCTAGCCAAGCAACCATTACAGTGGTTAACCGCTTTGCGTCGCACCAAATTATTACGGAACTGCACCGTTTGGCGGCAGGTACAATTGCTGAAAAAGCTGTTGCGCTTCCTTTGGAAAAACTGCTGCGTAACAAAGAAATTATCCTGAAAGTGGATACTGTTTCCGAAATCAAGCCTGACGATAAAAAAGTAACCTTGGCCAGTGGCGCTACGTTGAGCTATGACGCTCTCGTTATTTCCCTGGGCAGCGAAACGGCTTACTTCGGTATTCCAGGACTGCAAGAGCATAGCTTCACGCTGAAATCAGTGGCAGAAGCCAATCGCATTCGCGCACATGTGGAAGCTCGTCTGGATGCTTACAAGCAATCCGGTAACCAAGCAGACGCTACAATCGTTATTGGTGGTGGCGGTCTGACAGGCGTTGAGCTGGTGGGTGAATATGCTGACAAATTGCCTGTAATTTGTCGCGAAAAAGGTATTAACTACGAAGATATCAACTTGTATTGCGTAGAAGCTGGACCATCTATTTTGGCAGGCTTCCCTCAACCACTGGTTGATCGTGCAGTAACAAGCCTTGAAAAACGTGGCGTTCAAATCGTAGCGGGTGTTCCGATTACAGAAATGAAAGCTGACGAAGTTCTCTTGAAAGACGGACGTTCGATCAAAACGAACACACTGATCTGGACAGGCGGCGTACAAGGTAATGCACTGGTTGGCGCATCTGGTATCGAAGTAAACCGTGGTCGCGCAACTGTGAATGGTGCACTGCAATCGACTTCTCACGAAGACATCTTCCTCGCTGGCGACAGCGCAGTGGTGTTCCCGGGTGAAGGCGAGCGTCCATACCCTCCAACTGCACAGTTGGCTTGGCAAATGGGCGAATTAGTTGGTTACAACATCTTTGCTTATTTCAACGGAGCGAAAATGGAACGCTTTACACCAGTATTCTCCGGTACACTGGGCAGCTTGGGCAGAACAGACGCGATCGGTACTGTAGGCGCGAATGGCACCCAACTGAAAGGCGCTGTAGCTACTTTGATGAAGGAAGGCAGTAACATCCGTTACTTGTCCCACATCAAAGGACTTTTTGCATTGGCCTATTAATATTCCTTATATTTTATATGTTTCATTGGAAGAGAGCGCTATTCAGCGCTCTCTTTTTTTGTAGCTTTTCTTTTCGACACTAGAGTAGCTTACGATTCATTAGTCTTAATTCACTTCATCTTCGCTAACTCTGCCACCAGTACAGGGGGGAGCGCACCTTCAAATATACTCAGCTCATCAATAGATCCTTTGAACGCAGGGTCCCACCAGTTGACACCTAAGCTGAATGTTCCAGATTTGGAGGTAAAGACATCTGGGAATCCTGAGCCGGTAAATTGAAGCTTGCCATTCACATACACGGCTAACACCCCATGGTCTACAGTGAAGGCGAGATGGGTCCATTCATTTGTTTTGATCTTTAGGCCAGTACTGCCGGTATACCAAAGTGAGCTGCCGGACCAGACCATTGTGTTATCCTTCTCGGGTCCTCTGGGCAGAAGGCTAATCCAGTGGTTACTATCCATAGCTCCAAAGAAAGTTGGTGTATGCAGAGTCAAATCGCTTGGTTTTACCCACAGTGAAACGGAATATGCTGAGCTGGATATGAGTCCTCCAGGTAGAGCAATGCCTGACTTTCCATCAAGGACTATAGCTTGGCCCTTTACGCCTTCAGCGTAGGATACACTTCCTCCCTGGCGATCGATTCGGTCACCGATAACTTTGCCATTAGCAAAAGCATCCTGCTGATCCTCCAGATTATTTTCAAATGTGTATGACGCAGTCAATGTTGCTTTCTCATAAGGGGATACCGTGATGTTAAAAACTTTGTCCCGACTACGTTGTCCTTTGGTAATGGTAGCCGTCAAAGTGGCAGATGCAGCCTTTTCTCCGATTCCTGGACGCTTGATTTCACCTGTATCCGTAATGACGCTTTGGTCTGAAGTTTTCCAGGTAATCCGGGTTTGCCGACTGCCTTCCTTCGGAAGATTCAGGCTAGCCGTCACCCGACTTGTATCGCCAAGATCTAACTCACGATACACACTGTCCACTACTGTCGTATCGGTCATATCAGGGAGCTTACTGCCCCAAGCCATTTCACCTTTATTCGATAAAACTGTAAACGCCAGGATGTATTGATTCGTAACCTGATCCCATTGTCTTAAGAACACCCCATCCAATACAGCACCATCCAGTGTTAATTGGATATTCGCATCTCCCGACTTGCGCCATGTTCCTTGCACATCGCCTTCGATGGTATGATCTGCTCTAAGCTGAATGAATTGTGTATTCTTGATCGTAGCCGAAGAATCACTGCCATGATTAATATATTGATAATCGCCAATGAATTGTTTCTCATCCAGCTTTGTTAGCGTCTCGCCACCGTAACGGTAAGGAGCTACGACAGGCCAGTCATCCTGATTCATAAACATTTGGTGTACACGCAGCTCATGTGTCTCCCCCTGCTGAGGGAATCGGGTATGAAAGACGACAAACATTTGTCCAGTAGCAGGATCGGTGTATACAGAATTGTGTCCAGGGGAAACATAGCCATAGCCAGTGCCTGTACCGGAATCGCCTATTTTACTATCGAACAAGAAATTACCTATCAACTTGTTTCCATAAGTTGTATTCTTGGTGTTTGCCGGCAAAACAGCATTCTGTCCTTTGGCATCTTTATAAGGTCCTGTCGGACTCTTGGAACGGAATAACCTCATGTTATACCCTCCATCCGCTGCAAGACCGCCATAGGTTACATACAAATAGTAATAACCCGTTTTTGGGTGGTATTCAATATACGGACCTTCCCCGGACTCACCGTATCCACCTGCGATCTTGGTGCCAAAATAACGATCAATCAGACGGCCGTCCTCCGTAGTTCCATCTTTACCTGGGTACATGGGTTTGCCAGTTGCCTTATCTAGCTCGAGTAAAAATATTCCCCCGGACCATGAACCATACGTCATCCACAAGCGCCCGTTTGCATCGTAAAAAACGCTTGCATCGATTGCATTTGGGAACATCCGATTCGCATAAGAACCATCGGTATTAAACCATCCCGGTCTGGGGCCCTCAAGCTTGCCTTCCTTAATGAGTTGTTGAATCGGCGTATTTGTCCACTTTTTATCTACCTTGCTATCTTTATCGAATGCAGTCTCTTTCGTAAAACCAGTGTGTATAATTGTATCCACATATTGATATGGACCCTCGATTTTGGGTGCGACTGCAATGCCGATCGCGGAACGAATGTAGGTGGAAGATGCGCTATAATAAATCATATATGCCCCTTTTGTCCCATCCTCATTGACATAATGCTCATTCCAAAATACATCGGGCGCCCATACCGAGAATCCTCCCTTACTGTCCGCATCATTCTCACCCGCCCAAGCGAAAGATCCAGCTAGATTCTTCGATAAGTCCCCGTAAAGTGTGTTCCCAGGCGTAGTGTAACCGTTTGCAAAAGAAGTCCAGTTTGTAAGATCTTTTGACTTCGCCGCAGAGATGTGTGACCCAAATACATAATAAGTGTCACCGTCTTTGACAATGGAAGGGTCATGAACCGATACATTAGAGAAGGTTGGCGCATCCTGCTTATTGTTCTGGTCTGGCACCGTTACCGCCGTGTCTATTGCACTTGCACCTAATGGTGCGCTTGCGATTGCTAATAATAATGTTAGTGTTATTGCAATACTTTTCCTGACCTTACGTTTAACAAAACTTCTCATCATACACATTTGCCCCTTTCTGAATTGGAGTACAGTGATATATTCTGCTTTTATTGCTAAATACCTTTATGTTTATGAGTATTATTAATGTATTTATGAATCAATTGTCTATTAGGTAAAAATTATAAATTATGGTTGACGTTGTGATTTTGTGAGGGTAATCTAGTTAAGAAAAGGCTAATAAGAACGGTTGTTTAAAATAATTTTGGTTCTAGCCTAAACGCTAGCAAAGGAGAACATTATGAAAATCAGACTGTTGGTCTGCCTTGTGATTTTATGTAGTATTGCTACTGCACGCTCCAATTCGACATCAGCTCAAGCTCATACCCCCATACACTTGAAGGTCAATGATCATTATGTTTTATACACCTACCCTGCATCACCCTTTGTGGATACGAAGGGCAGACTGCTTATACCACTCCAAGCGGCTGAAGATATACTGGGCGGCAAAGTAACTTATAATGCAGCGAACAAAACGGCTTCTGTTGATTTGCTAGGCCGTAATGTAACGACTACGATCGGATCACCCGAAATATCAGTTAACGGTGAGCCGATGACAATGGACACAGTCCCCATCATGAAAAGCAACGCGATGTTTTTGCCGATATCCATTTTGTTGAAGGATACAGATGCGAAGATGGAATGGGATCCCAAACGTGGCTTATTGAAACTAAGACATGATAGCTTTACGGAAAGTCCAGTTCTTATGAGGTTTAAGGGACAAGACTTGGCCTAAGTCATTGACGCGAATGCGTTTGATCTTACTTCCTTTGACTGGGATCAAAAAAAAGGGTTATTAAATATTTATGCTATGTACGAGAGTAGCTTATCACCTGCTTCCAGGCAAATCGACTTTAATCCTCTGATTGTTTATAGCAAAGGGACCTATAGTGTAAATCCTTATTCTAAACCCAGTATGTTTTACAAAGTTAAAGTAACCAGTCCCGGTAATCTGGTTTATACGAGAAAAATCGATACAATCGATGCGGATAAAGACTATATAAAATATATTACTTCCGTAGGAAGGTTGATTCAATAATTGAATTCATGATGGTTGTACATCATAAAAAAGCGACAAAGGCTTTGTAGCCTTTGTCGCTTTTTTTGAAAAAAGTGCGATTTAGAACGAAGTTATCGTGTTGCTGTTTTCGCTAGACTTAATTTTACCCACTACTCGAGATACCGAGTTTCTGTTTTTAAGCTCATAAAGAACATTCTCTATAAGAGAGTTTCTTTGCGCATTAGTAAGTGTATTGTTCCAAGCGTCAGTCTTTACATATACATCCACGCTAGCTTCACTGCTGTCGCCTCTTACTGTGAAATCAAAGCCAACGCCAGCGTAATTGCCATATCTATTAACCAAATCGCGTTGAATCGTACTTGCATCCAAGGAAGAAGCTACATCCTTCAAAGTAACATCGCCTCTGCTGTTGGTTGTGAAGGTCGCCATTTTATCTCTATTACTGGAGTTTTTAACTGTACCCTCTACATCGGCATCTTTATACTCTTTCAAAATATCTTCCACGATGTCCTCCAGGAAGCTTTCCTTTCTGCTGTCAGATAACTCAGTCCATCTGGATTTTGTCATTTCGATGGTCACCGTAATATCGTTTTTGTTACCATCCAGAGTGATATCCGAGTTGGTGTTGTAGTCATCCCTGTGATCATCGTTCAGCTTCTTTTGAAGATCCTTCAAGGAGCTAGAGCTATTTTTACTCGCTTCATCTTTTAGCGTCTGGTTGTCTTTTTGCAATTGAGCGATGGTGGCGTCTTTCGTTGTGTTTGCTGCTTTTGCTGTGTTGAGCTCTTGAGTCAGCGTCGTAATCTGGTTGTTCAACGCCGTAACTGTAGACTGATCAATCGGAACGCCGTTGTCGGCAATGACTACGCGTTTGTTTGTGCCATCCCATGTTACCTTTTTATCCAAAGCTGTACCTGCCAGCTTCAGTGGGATATACGTTACGCCATCCAGCAGGAACGGTTCTGTTTTGGCATCATAAGGAACCTCAGTTCCGTTGTAGATGATTTTAATATTGTTATATACTGCTTGGATCGGCTTAGTCACTTGTGCGGCATATGTGGATTGGCTGAAAAGAGCCCCGGATATGGCCAAGGCGGATACGGCAGTGATGATGACAGGTTTTTTGATAGATTTCAGTGATTTCATTCGTTGGTCTACCCCTTTATTTAAGAATTATAGCCTGGTTCATAGACTAGAGTAACATTAATGCCTACAAAATCCAACAGCTTGGAGAGTCATTATGGGTTGTGCTTATATTGGTTAGACGCAACAGCAACCGTAAAAGTTGCCCTGTTTGCGCAAAAGTTTTTCCAAAAGTATCCGAACAACACAAAACAAGCCCGCTGCACAAGACAGCGTGACTTGTTGGTAAAACAGTGCGTCGAGGTTATCCATTCAGGATTATTTGCCGTCCTTCAGTTTGCCTGCTGTTTCCTGAAGATGGCCTTTGGCCTTATCCAGTTTGCCTTCGGCTTGAAGGGACTTATTATCGGTAGCGTTCCCGATTTGGTCCTTGATTTCACCTTTGGCTTTGTTCACATTACCTTTGATTTTATCGCTAGTTCCGTTATCCTTCATGTTATAGCCCTCCTTATGTGATCGAACTTTCATTCAGCATGCTGTAGTTAGTCATTACCCGAGCGAGGGTAATACGAAACCAGAGGCTGTATATCACAGACGGGGGTATAATGTTGGATACGGATTAAATCAGAACGTGAAGTGGGGAGTGAGCGCATGCTCAAAATTTTATTGTTTATTCTCGTTATTCAAATTATTTACGTATCGGCGTATACACTGCGCATGATTCTGACGCTGAAAGGACAGAAGTACATTGCTGCGCTCATTAGCACCGTGGAAGTTACGGTCTATGTATTGGGCTTGAATGTTGTGCTTAAGTACCTGGATCAAGTGGCAAGTCTTGCAGTATACGCCATTGGCTATGCATTGGGCATTCTTATTGGAGCATGGATTGAGGAAAAAATAGCGCTCGGTTATGTCACCGTTAAGGTGATCAGCAATGAGATCAATGGAGGAATTGCCAATGCGCTGCGGGACAAAGGATACGGCGTTACAGCCTGGCTGGGCAGTGGACGTGATGGAGAGCGCCTGGTAATGGAAATTTTGGCTAAACGAAAAAACCAGAATAAGCTGTATCAGTCCATTCTGGAGCTGGACCCTAAGGCTTTTGTCATTACGGTAGAGCCGAAGCAATTTCATGGCGGCTTCTGGACTAAGGCTATCCGTAAATAAACATTTTGGTAAATTGCGCATATTTTTTGGAGGTTGGAGCATATTAATACCCGCACAGGTGGGAATTAACAGTAAGCCGACAGGGGATATTACCCTATAAAAACCGAGGGGGGATATAGATGTACAGACGCCAGGCCCCGGAAATCATTCCAGAGGAAAATACGGCTATTTGGTCGTGTACAAACGAGGGTTGCAACGGTTGGATGCGAACGGATTTCACCTTTTTGAACGAGCCAGCTTGTCCATTTTGCCAAGCCTCAATGGGGCAAGAAATGCGGATGCTGCCGATTCTCAATCGGGCGGGCAATTCCTTTGTCGCCCAGCGCTCCTAATTCAGGATTTTGCAAAATCCACCATTGAAAGTGAGTACGATGATCACACTGCAGAATTTATGAACGCCAAAGGCCGCTCCAGCGACATGCTGAGCGGCTTTTGATTGTGGAATATTGGGGTAGGGGTGACCTGTCCCCAAGTAAGTATGTGTTGATCATGGTCTCTGGATGGGCTGTACGGAATCACGATATACAATATGACCCTGCACGAGGACTCGACCAAAGCGGCCGCCGGGATGGCTTATTTTTTTCATCATCGAATCAATCGCGATACGTGCCATCTGCTCGATGTCTACGCCGACTGTGGTCAGTTGCGGAACAATAAGAGTGGCATATACATCGTTGTCAAATCCGACTACAGAGCAGTCCTCAGGCACGCGGTATCCCAGAGCAATGAGCTTGTGTACCAGATTGTGAGCGACCTGATCGCAGTTACATACAAAGGCAGTCGGTAGCGGCTGAGGCAGCTCCATTTCAACAAAAGCACCTTCGTCGTCCCGGTCACTGAGCACCCACTCGTTACGGAGGGGCAGTCTGTGCTCCAGCAAGGATTTATAGTAGCCGAGGAAACGATCCTGAATACTACTGGTGGAATAGATATTGCCTACATATGCAATATCACGATGCCCCTGGGCGATCAAATAGTTGGTCAGCTCATAGGCTCCGTAGAAATTATCCGTCACCACGGAGTCGATATCGGCATGTTCATCATAAAAATCGAGAAACATTTTGGGTAGATCCATGGTTTGTACCAGCTCGATATATGGCTTGCTCACTTGACCCAGGAGAATGAAGCCGTCCACCTTGCGGTCGTAATAGATACGTGGCAGATTAAGCTGTTCTTCGTCTTCGCGATGAAGGATGTGAAGAATGCCATAGTAGCCGTATGGCTCCAGTGCTCGTGAAATTTGCTGGTAGATGTGCAGATAAAACGATTGGCCGGGGCCAGTAAAACGTTCAGGAATGACAACACCTATGTTATAGGTGAGGCCCTCCTTCATGGACTTGGCAACGGTATTGAAACGATAACCCATTTCGCCCGCGAGCGTCTTAATGCGCTCTTTTAGCTCCTCGCTAACCCCATCCTTGTCATTGAGCGCCTTCGACACGGTCACGCTGCTTACTCCCAGCTTATCTGCAATATCCCGCATCGTAACGTTGCTCTTCATTCCTGTTCCGCCTTCCAATTTTAAAAAGATAAGCATTTTGCCTAATCCAGAGAATGGATGCAAAATGCTGGGGAATATATCAGTAGCTTAGCCGCCTGTAAAATCCAAAAAACTTAGCAGCGTAGCTGCCCATAGAACAACTATTAGCCTGCGGATAACAGTTGTTCTATGGATAGTATACATGGTTCCGCAAGCAGGATAAAGCCTGCAGCTTATGTCCGCTGGGAAGGACGGGAGTGTGCTTGCAATAGCGCTTCATTGTGATGAATTAGCTCGCGGCGAACAGCGGCGCTGCCGAGAGAGCGCAAGGGATCGGATGGTGTATTGAAGGTGTAGTCTTCCAGTCGAGCGATGGTGGTCGTCGCTACGTGAATACGGGTATCGCTGGACGCGTAGTAAATAAAGACTTCATCTTGTTCGTTAACGACTGCTCCATTGCAAAAAATAACATTCGAGACGTCGCCCACGCGTTCCTCATCATAAGGAGCCAGAAAGTGCCCGCCAGGCTTAGCAATGACGCGCGTAGGGTCTTCCAGACTGGTGGCAAAGGTATATAGCACATACCGTAGCCCGGCGGCTGTATTGCGTACCCCGTGAGCGATATGAATCCAGCCGCGACTGGTCTTGATCGGGGCAGGGCCCTGTCCGTTCTTGGCTTCGTACACCGTATGATAACAGCGCTCATCAATGACGGTTTCGTGTTCAATCACGGGTTGTGTAATATCTTTGCACAGGCCGAAGGCGATGCCTCCGCCTGAACCGGTGGAAATAAACCCGTCCTGGGGACGAGTATAGAAGGCATATTGACCGTCCACAAATTCAGGGTGCAGGACAACGTTGCGCTGCTGGGGGGACTGGGTAGTGATGTTGGGAAGCCGGGTCCATGTACGAAGATCACGAGTGCGGACCAGTCCGGCCTGAGCGACAGCACTGGAGGTATCGTGGGGTGGCGCGTCAGGGTCTTTTTTCTCTGAGCAATAAATACCGTAAATCCAGCCGTCCTCATGCTTTACCAATCGCATATCGTACATATTTGTTTCTTCCGGGTCGATATCCTCCCATACGAGGGGAACGTCAATGAACCGAAATTGATCAATGCCGTTATCGCTCTCTGCCAAAGCAAAAAATGACTTTCGATCCAGTCCCTCGGTACGCGAAACAAGAATGTATTTTCCTTCATGATAGATCGCCCCTGGATTCAATGCCGCATTTACACCCAGCCGCTCCATGAAAAAGGGATTGGTTTGCGCATCCAGATCAAACCGCCAGTGAAGTGGAACATGATGGCGTGTGAGCACTGGGTAGATGTAGCGTTCGTAGATACCATTATAAAAGGTAGTTTTAACCTCATTGAGGCGTGTAATCAGTTCCTCTTGCTGCAACCGCAGCTCATTATATTTGCTATGGATCATTGGTTTTCCATCCTTTCTAGCATTTCTATGCAAAATCGGCTGTTGTGATAAGGGCACTTCCAGGGTCCTGCAATCTCTCTCGCATCAGGCTTACCATCCGCTTGAACTGACCAGAACCATTCGCCTCCGGGGCGCGGATCGATGATATGTTGCTGGGTATAGGACCATAGATTTTTCACAATTTGCAAAAAACGTTCGTCTTTTGTACGTTGAAACGCATTATAAAAACCAACCATCCCCTCGGCCTGTACCCACCAGATACGTGAGGTGTCCACCCGCTCTCCTTCCCGCTCATTGATGAGCGATCCGTCTGGCTGAACAGCGCGCTCTGCTACCGCATTGGCAATATCTATCACCATATCCACGTATTCTGACGGGTAATAACCCAGCACATTCATAGCATCCTCAATCAACCAGCTGGCTTCGATGTCGTGACCATATGAGGTTAGGTCAAGCAGAGAGCGCCATTCACGGTCGAAAAATACCCCCAGTCGTCGAGCAGAAGCATCGTAAACACGATGATATAAAATATCCAGTACGTTCGTCAGTGCATCTCGAACCTCTTCATTTGGCCAGACGCGCAGCAATTGGGTGTACGCCTCCAAAACATGAATATGCGTATTCATGGTGATATGCGCGGTAACCCCATTTTCGCTGAGTAGCTCATTAGGCTGCGTGTTCCACGAGCGGTCATATTGTTCGCCGTATGCCTGCCGGGTGGGATCATATCCTTTTTGCTCCAGCAGGTGGAACAGCTCCATAGCTAGTGGTAATGCATTCGGGTCGTCTGTGGCACGTGCATACTCTGCTATCGCATAGATCGCAAATGCCTGCGCGTATACATGCTTGCACGTGTCCACGGGTTGCCCGGTGTAGTCCACCATCCAGTACATTCCTCCATGTAATGGATCAAGCAGGTGATCCCGCAGGAATGTGAATGCATGTCGTGCGGCTTCTGCATAGGTATCTTCCCCTGTTACACGGGTAGCCGCCGAGAATGACCAGAGTAGCCGTGCAGTGGCAATCCCGCCTTTATTGGCTTGGTTATGAATGTGCAGATCCACGTCCACCTCGCCGTAAAACCCACCGTGTGTCTCATCCTTCAGTCCAAGCCAGAATGGGAGTATGTGTTCCTTCCATTCCTGTCTAATTTCGTCCAGTAATGTTTCCAAGAGACAAAGCCTCCTTCGGAAAATAAATTATTAGGTTATCGTTAACTTTACAGGATTATCATATCTAGCTGTTTGTAAACTGTCAACCATGCTAAATTGGTGTTTTTTCATAAGATGTGACCCATTCTACTTTACAAAAAGAATATTGCAATTGACATAGTAAGCGCTAACATAATAAAATGATTTTGTTACTTTAACGATAACCTTATTTGAAAACAACAGGAGGAGTCGTCTCATGAAGTTGTCCAAGGTTTTGATGTCATTACTATCCGTGGTTTTGTTAGCGGGGCTGTTTACTGGCTGTACCTCAAAGAAGGATGAGCCAGCTGCCAGCTCTGATCCGAAGGGTGTGGAAGGTGAAATTACGGTTATCACACAGCGGACTGATATTGTGGATACCGTATTTCAGGATTACGCCAAGGAATTTAACAAACTTTATCCGAACGTGAAGGTCAATTTTCAGGCATTGGCCGATTATGAGGGTCAAATTAAAATCCGGATGGGGACCAGGGATTATGGAGATGTTTTGCTGATTCCTGGCAGTATTCCAGTTGAAGAGCTGCCCAACTTTTTCGAGCCACTGGGTACTTATGAGGAGATAAAAAACAAGTATACCGGCCTTGAAGAACGTACGGTGGATCATAACAGCTACGGTATTCCGATTGCGATGGTTTACTCTGGTGTGATTTATAACAAAAAGGTGTTCAAGGACGCAGGAATCACGCAGCTTCCCAAAACACCGGACCAATTCCTGACAGCGTTACAGCAGATTAAGGACAAAACCAAGGCAGTGCCGCTGTTTACGAACTATGCCTCTGGTTGGGCACTGACCCAGTGGGAGTCTAGTCTGGCAACATTGGCGGGTACGAAGGAATATGTGAATGTCACACAACCGAATACAGATGACAATTTCACGAAGGGCCAGCCCCACTATGAACTGTATAAGGTCCTGTACGATGCGGCTAAAAAAGGCCTGATTGAAAAAGATCCAACCACTACAGATTGGGAGACCTCCAAGGCGGATCTCGCTCAAGGCAAAATCGGTACAATGGTGCTTGGCTCTTGGGCGATTGACCAGATCAAAAGCACAGCTGCTAACAAGGATGATATCGGTTTTATGCCTTTCCCGACGAATGCCTCCAAGGTACTTGTGCCTCTGGCTGGTGATTTTAACCTCGGTATTAACGTAAACAGTGAAAATAAACCGGCGGCCCGTGCCTGGGTGGATTGGTTTACCGAAAAGTCCAACTATGCCGTAGAGCAGGCAGGTAGCATTAGTCCGCTGAAGGGTGCCCCAATGCCTAGCATTTTGAAGCAATACGAAGATCAGGGAGTCGTTTTTGAAACGCTTACTCCGTCTCCAAAAGGACAGGAAGGGATTGTCGATAAAATCGACAAAAAGGGAGAAATCGGCTTGTGGCAGCCTGACTTCAAAAAACGCATTATTGAGGCAGCGGTCGGTAACCGCCCGGAATCGTATGACACCATTATGAAGGATCTGAACGACGCATGGGTGAAGGCGCGTGCTGAAGTGGCTGCAAAGGAAGCAAAATAGCCATCTGAACTGACGAAAAGAAAGGATCGACGTAGCAGTCGATGGACGGATAGCCAGGAGGTGCAGCATGTTAAAATTTTCGAATCTCAGCTACTCCAAACAAAGATTGGCGATTATTGTTGCCTTTTCAATTATTCCGCTAGCGCTGCTGATCACTTTTGCGTACTTGCCAGTGATCAATATGTTTAAGTACAGCTTTTCGGACTGGAACGGCTATAGTAAGCGTCTGGAATATGTGGGCTTTGAAAACTATATCAAAATCTTTACCGACCCCGAGTATTTCTCGGTGTTTAAAGTCAGTCTGTATTACTTTGTAGCCACGTTTGTACAGATGGGGCTGGCCCTTTATTTTGCAACCATTCTCAGCTTTCAAACCTGGTTTAAAAATTTCTTTAAAGGCGTTTTGTTTTTTCCTTCCCTGATGAACGGGGTAGCTATTGGTTTTATTTTTCTATTCTTTTTTAAGCCAGACGGTACCCTTGATACACTGCTTCAGGCGATGGGGCTGGGTTCGTATGTCAAGCTGTGGCTGGGCAACCCGGAGATTATCAATATTTCGCTGGCTGGCACGTCGATCTGGAGATACATGGGCTTTAACTTTATCGTGTTTCTCGGTGCGATTTCCTCCATATCCAGTGATCTGTATGAAGCGTCTGATATAGACGGGGCTAACCGCTGGCATCAATTCCGCTCTATTATTTTGCCGAGTATCAAGCGGATTTTGCAGTTGAACCTCATCTTGGCGATTAGCGGGGCGATCAGTGCGTTCGACATCCCGTATATTATGACCGGTGGCTCCAACGGCAGTGAAACATTCGTCATTCAGACGCTTGATGTGGCATTCAAATACAGCAAGGTCGGTTTGGCCTCAGCGATGGCGGTCGTTCTGCTGCTGATCGTGATTGCTGTCACACTGCTTCAACGGTTGCTAATTCGGGGAGAGGAGGACTAATCATGTATAAGCTGAAAAGAATACTGGGTAGCAGCATCAAGTATGCCGCGCTACTACTAGGTGCGTTCATTGCACTGCTGCCGATTGTCGTAATTTTGTTTGCATCTTTGAAGACGAAGGCTGAATATGCGGCAACCAGTCCTCTGACTCCCCCTGTGAACTGGCTGAATTGGGCTAACTATACCAAAGCCTTTATCAACGGAAATATGCTGACCGGATTTGCGAACACAGCTTTTATCCTGTTGATTTCGATCATCGGAGCTACGTTGACGGGTTCCATGATCGCGTATATTTTGAACCGTTTTAAATTTAAGGGCAAAAGTCTCATGCTGGGTGCGTTCTTGCTCGCCACGCTCATTCCGGGGGTGACGACACAGGTGTCGACATTCCAAATAATCAACAAGCTGGAGCTGTTTAACACGCCTTGGGCGGCGATCTTGCTGTATTTGGGAACGGATATTATTGCGGTGTATATTTTTCTGCAATTTCTGGATTCCATCGCGGTGGCGCTAGATGAATCGGCCATGCTGGATGGGGCCTCCTATCTGACGATCTACTGGCGCATTATCTTGCCTCTGCTGAAGCCTGCCATTGTGACGGTGATCATTATCAAGGGCGTTAATATTTACAACGACTTTTACACCCCGTTCCTGTATATGCCCAAAACAAGCCTTCAGGTCATATCGACGGCGCTGTTCAAGTTTAAAGGGCCATATGGCTCGCAATGGGAAGTCATTAGCGCGGGCATAATCATTGCCATTATTCCGACGCTGATTGCGTTTTTATCATTACAAAAATATATCTATAACGGTTTCGCGCAGGGTTCGGTGAAATAGAACAATGGCGAAATAGAAAATTTGGTGAATCAAATATCTCGGTGAGAGGGGAATACACGTATGAATAAATTGAATGTGGATTTGGGAGTAGATAGCGTACGAATTGTGGGAGGTAGTCTGCCGGAAATGCCGTGGCAGGATAAGCCTGAAGGCAGTGAGGCTCCGGTATGGAGATATAGTGAGAATCCGGTCATTGGACGGAATCCGGTACCGGGCATTGCCCGTATTTTCAACAGTGCAGTAGCTCCATATGAGGGACGGTTTGTAGGAGTATTTCGGGCTGAAACGATTAATGGACGTCCGCATTTGCACCTAGGCTGGAGTGACGACGGGTTGGCTTGGGACATTGAGACAGAACGTTTGCATTTGGTTGATGAGGAAGGGAAAGATTATCAGCCAAATTATGCTTACGATCCGCGTCTGGTTCGCGTGGAGGACACGTATTATATCATCTGGTGTACAGATTTTTACGGTGCAGCATTGGGAATAGCACAAACGAAGGATTTTAAAAGCTTTGTACGATTGGAAAATCCGTTCCTGCCGTTTAATCGTAATGGTGTGCTGTTGCCCCGCAAGCTAAACGGAAACTTTATGTTGCTATCCCGTCCGAGCGACAGCGGACATACACCGTTTGGCGACATCTTTCTGAGTGAAAGTCCTGACTTGATCTATTGGGGCAAGCACCGTCATGTCATGAGCAAGGGCGGACAGGGCTGGTGGCAATCGGTAAAGATTGGCGGCGGACCGGCTCCGATTGAGACGACAGAGGGCTGGCTGATGTTCTACCACGGGGTGACAGGCACGTGCAATGGGCTGGTATACAGTATGGGCGTAGCCGTTCTTGACCTGGATGATCCGTCTAAAGTTAAATATCGTTCCTCGAATTTCGTGCTGACCCCGGAGGAATGGTACGAAGAACGGGGTTTTGTGCCGAATGTGGTGTTCCCGTGTGCTACGCTGCATGATGCGGACACGGGCCGGATTGCGATTTATTATGGAGCCGCTGACACGTATGTAGGTATTGCATACACGACAGTGTCCGACATTATGAAGTATGTCATCGCAACGGATGAAGTGGTCGCAGACGACCGTGAGTCAGGTCGGATGTAGGAGGAACTTGAATGCCGGAGGATATGTCTTTACAGCAATTGCAGTCATATATGGGGAGTAACCCGAAGTCGCCGGATTTTGACGCATACTGGGAACGGGCATTACAGGAGCTGGAGCGGCAGCCGCTTGATTATACACTGGAGCCTGCTGATTTTATCTCTCCGATGGTGGAGTGTTACCATCTATATTTTACTGGAGTGGGCGGAGCAAAGGTTCATGGGAAGCTGGCTCGTCCCAAGCACCTTACGGAACAAGGGCCAGCTTTGGCCATGTTTCATGGATATTCCTGCGACAGTGGCGACTGGTTCGACAAGGTAAGCTATGCGGCACACGGATTCACTGTGCTGGCCATGGATTGCCGGGGGCAAGGTGGGCTGTCCGAGGACAATTTGCAGGTTCAAGGAACGACGGTACGCGGCCATATCATCCGAGGGATTGACGACCCGGACCCGGATCGGTTGTATTACCGCAATGTATTTTTGGATACCGTGCAGACGGTGCGCATTCTGATGTCTATGGAGCAGGTCGACCCTGAAAGGATCGGCGCATTTGGCTGCTCCCAGGGAGGGGCCCTGACGGTTGCCTGCGCTGCATTGGAGCCGCGTGTCCGTATGGCAGTTCCGGTATATCCGTTTCTGTCGGACTATAAAAGAGCCTGGATGCTGGATGCCACTACATCTGCATATGAAGAACTGGTTTATTATTTTCGTTGGTTTGATCCGAACCATCTGCGCGAGGAGGAGCTGTTTCACCGACTAGGCTACATTGATATTCAACATTTGGCAGATCGTATTCGTGGTCGTGTGTTGTTTGTGACAGGACTGTCGGACATCATCTGTCCGCCTTCCACGCAGTTTGCGGTGTACAATAAAATCGTATCAGACAAGGAAATGCTCCTGTATCACGAATACGGTCATGAGTACCTACCTTATCTGTCGGATCGTGCTATGAGCGAATTTTTGCGGCTGTAGGGGGTTGAACTTAGCCACAGGCTCCTTTATAGTAATAGCTATAACCTTCGTGAATGCGTAATAAATGAATGCCCCATTTGTATAACCTCAATAATATGGTTTGAGGGTCTCTACCAGGAACCGATAAGTCCTGATTACAAAAAGTGTACGTCTTGTACATTTCTTGTGGTCAGGATTTTTTTGCGTAATACGAGGGAATTTACATGACAGCAAAGGAGCTAATGTAATGAACTTCAAAGTAGTTATTTTAACGATTGCGACCTTTACGGTGGGGCTGGTGGAGCTGATTATCGGTGGCGTGCTACCCCAAATTGCACAGGATTTGAATGTCTCCGTAAGCACGGCAGGACAGCTTATCATGATCTATGCGCTCGTGTATGCTATTGCTGGGCCAACTCTGTTGGCGTTGACAGCCAAAATTGAACGAAAACGACTGTACCTGTGGTCGATGTTTATTTTTATTCTGGGAAGTCTGCTGGCCTTCTGGAGTCCGAATTATGCAGTCTTGTTTGTATCCCGTATCATTACCGCTGCAAGCGGGTCGCTGATCGTGACATTGTCACTGACCATTGCAGTCAAAGTGGTGTCCAAGGCTTATCAGGCCCGTGTCCTCGGTGTCATCTCCATGGGGGTTAGCTCCTCCATCGTTCTAGGTATTCCAGCCGGGGTGCTGATTGGAAATGCATTTGGCTGGCGGGTGCTTTTCCTGATCATCGCTTTGTTGACGGTCGTTGCTATGATCGTTATCAACTTGTTTATGGAGCGGATTCCGACAGAACATGTTGTACCTATGCGTGATCAGTTGAAATCCTTAAAAAATGTTAAAGTCATCAGTGCTCATTTGGTGACCACGCTGACACTGGCGGGCCATTACACGTTATATGCGTATTTCACTCCGTTTTTAGAAAATATGATGGGCTTGACCGCTTCGTGGGTTAGTGTGGCCTATTTTGTCTTTGGGCTGGCGGCAGTGAGCGGTGGTTTTATTGGCGGCTCTTTGGCAGATCGGTTCGGCACAGCGAAAAGTATTCTAGTCGTCGTAGGCGTGTTTATCGCCGTGATGTTCTTGCTGCCATTCTCAATTCACTCGATTTATGTATTTGCACCACTACTGATTATCTGGGGCATACTGAGTTGGGCCTTGTCGCCCCCGATGCAAAGTTATCTTATTGAAAATGCACCCGAATCGGGTAGTATTCAGCAAAGCTTTAATTTCTCCGCACTCCAGGTCGGGATCGCTCTCGGTTCTGCCTTGGGAGGAGTAGTGATTGAGAATAGTGAATCTGTTGCCACGAACGCTTGGGTGGGTGGGGCATTTGTGATTGTTGCTTTTGTCTGCGGCGTATTTTCGATTACCAGAGCCGGGACTTCGCAGGCTGTCAGAGGACACCACTCTGTTTCATAGTTCGATGGACCATCGTCCTCTTTCATAATACGAGCAAACATGTTATACTACACACAATTATGAAGAAGGAGGTGAGGTAGGTGAATCACGAGATGCTGAACAACCGTATTAGCCAGCTGCCGATTGCTATGGCTGGCATTGTTCATGCTTTTCCATACAACGGGAGAAGTCTGTCCAATTTTAATCATACGGTTGTAAACATCGCGAGAAGACGCCTACCTTAACTCGAACGGATTTCTGTATCTTCCGAAGAGTCGCAGGGTTGCTCCTGCGGCTCTTTTTGTGTTACCCGGGTAAGGGTCTTCCTAAATAAAGGAGAGCCTGAACATGTATATAGTAAACGGTCAACAATTGAAAAAATACCACGCTGCCAATCTGATTTTGGATGGTGCATCGTTTGATATCCATACGGGAGAAAAGGTGGGGCTCATCGGCCGCAACGGAAGCGGTAAAACCACCCTATTACGCCTAATCGCACGTTTGTCCCGCCCGGATGAAGGGCAGCTCGTCATCGCCAAGGATACGAAAATCGGCTATTTACCGCAAATTCCGGCGGAGTTTGAGAGCTTCACCGTGTACGAAACGCTGGCTTACGCCTATCGTGAGCTGAAGGATTGCCGCAATCAGATGACCACACTGGAACGGGAAATGTCAGATCCGGTTGTGGCAGCGGATGCGAGCCTTCTGGAGAAGCTACTGCAATCGTATGCTGCCTTGCAGGAACGGTTTGAACGCAATGGCGGCTATGAAATGGATGCAAACATTGACCAGGTAGCGGATGGGCTGCGTATTCCCAAAGGTATGTATACGCGCAGCTTCGGCTCGCTGTCGGGTGGAGAGAAAACAAAAATAGCGCTGGCATCACAGCTCATCGGACGACCGGATTTGCTGCTGCTGGATGAGCCGACCAACCATCTGGATTTGAAAGGGCTGGAGTGGCTGGAGCAATTTTTGCAGGGCTATACAGGTGCGTGTGTGGTTGTATCTCATGATCGTTATTTTCTGGATCGGGTCGCCGTTAAAATGATTGAGCTCGAGGATGGCGAGGCGTTTACGTATTATACGAACTACAGCGGCTATGTTAAGGAAAAGGAAGAACGATTGCTACTACAATTTGAAGATTATAAGGAACAGCAAAAGCGGATCAAAAAGATGAAAGAGGCCATTCGGCGTTTTGAAGAGTGGGGTCGCAATGGCGATAACGAAAAGTTTTTCAAAAAGGCAGCCTCCATTCGTAAGGCGTTGGAGCGCATGGAACTGGTGAAGCGGCCTGTATTGGACCCGCAGGGGGCGGAATTTCACTTAAAGCTGGAGGATCGTTCCGGTCGCCGGGTACTGCAGTTTGAAGAAATTGTTAAAGCCTATGGAGAGCGACAGATATTAAATGGGGCAACGGGTAGTCTGGAATTTGGCGAAAAGGTGGCCTTGCTGGGTGATAATGGGTCAGGCAAAACGACGTTGCTCAAGCTTCTGCTTGGTCAGGAAAGCGCAGATGCAGGCACGGTCCAGTGGGGTGCGCGCGTGGAGTACGGATATTTGGCGCAGCAAGAAAGAGAACGGAATAGCCGGGCAACTGTGCTTGCCTACTTCAAGGAGGAAGCAGGGGTGGAAGAAGGCGAGGCACGCGGGTTGCTAGCGAAGTATTTATTTTACGGTGCCGATGTGTTTAAGCCCGTGAGCATGCTGTCCGGTGGCGAATGGTCCCGCTTGCGGCTGGCGTTGCTAGTCATGAAAAAGCCAAATTTGTTGGTGCTGGATGAGCCGACGAACCATCTGGACATTGACTCACGCGAGGCACTGGAGGAAGCGTTAGACACCTACACGGGAACGGTGCTGGCGATTTCACATGACCGCTACTTTGTGAATAAGCTGGCAGGGCGCGTGTGGGAGCTGGAGGATGGAAGGCTGACCTTTTATCTAGGCAGCTTTGATGAGTACCGAGCGAAGAAGCGGGAGCTGGAGAACGCTCGTCTACAGAGCGAGGGGGATACCGGGACACGCCCGACATCTGCAAGCAGAGCCGCATCGGGTGGCGGCTCTGGCTCGGGCACAGCTGTACATTCCAGTGCAGCGAGCAATGGCATGGGGGCGGCTGCGCATACGGGAGCGACTACGGAAGACGATGCGAGCCGTGCACGCTCAGGTCGCTTGGGCTCGCCCGCTGCCGGGTCTGGGGCACGCGAAACGAAGGCCGCCGCGAAGCCATCACGCCCGCCCGCTGCATCCAGCGAGCGGTTGGAGCGGGCCATCGCCGCCAAAGAAGCAGAATTGGCGGCGGCGGATGCCGAGCTGGAGCTGCTCGGCACAAGCGGCGACACGATACACATGGCGGAGCTGTGGGACGCGCGTGAGCGACTGCAAGCGGAGCTGGACACGTTGCTCGGCGAGTGGATTGAACTGGAGTAGGTGACAGGTTAGTAGTTACTGGATAGAAAACAGCTTATTCTATATAGAGGGTAGCCCTGAGGTAGAACGTTTACTGAAGGGCTATTTTATTTTGTTAATGAGAATGGAAGTGGGAATATAATAACCATATATTAAAATTAATACATTATAATGATTTCTTATCATTTAGTTTTACATATAAAGTAATAGATTTACATTTTGCAACACGTGATATTATTTCATTTGTAAGGGCGACACTAATCACTGTTAGATGAAGTTTGTATTGTCAACAAAGATTATACATAAGATTTCCCACATGGTCATATATGACAATATTTCGAATGGATGACGATCTGGTCGGGATTTTGTTCATATAAATCCTTCTATCCTACTGGAGAAGGGGAGTATTTCGACGGGACATGAATCTCGTTGAAGGCTGATGGTGTATCTAAACGAAAGGGGGGGAATGCAATGGCTGAAAACTTATTTGATCTGGACGTTCAAGTAAACAAATCTCAAGGTTCTGTAGAGCCTCAGGTTCTGAGCATTGTGGCATGTTCTAGTGGATGTGGTAGCGGCAAAACTGCTGCCAGTTGTGTTGAAACCTGTGGCAACAGATGTTTTACAAACGTTGGTTCACTCTGCTAATCCCGATTGTTGCTTTTTTAAATAATGATTTTTATTGTACTCCATAAAAGAAAAACAAGAAGGAGGGACCTTAAAGTCCCTTCTTCTTGTTTGATAAGTATTTATTTTTTAACTATAAAATATTTAAAGATATTTGGATATTGTGTTTGGTAATGGAGGGAAAAGTATGACCGATTTCTTATTAGAAGTAAAGCAGGTAAACAAAAATGTGGGCAAAAGAAGCTTGTTAAATAATATTTCCTTTGAGCTTGAAAAAGGGAAGATTTATGGATTCATTGGCCCGAACGGAGCTGGGAAAACGACGATGATGCGAATCATGACGGGGCTGATGCAGCCCACTAGTGGTTCTGTAAGGATAGCTTCATATGATGTACAGACGGATCGGGAAAAGGCGCTGTCCAAAGTGGGCGCTATCATTGAATCTCCGGTCTTTTTTGATTATATGACAGGCAGACAGGTGCTGCGTAATTTGTCCCGATTGCACTCGGGAGTTGTATCCTCTGATCGAGAAAGCCATATTAAAGAATTGTTGGAACGGGTGGGGCTGGAAAATCGTGGGGATGATAAGGTCAAAACCTATTCGCTGGGAATGAAACAACGGCTTGGTATAGCCCAATCTATGTTGGGTAACCCTGAGCTATTGTTGCTTGATGAGCCTTCCAATGGTCTCGATCCTATGGGGATGCGTGAGCTAAGAGATATAATTCTTCGTTTGCGTGATTCAGACAATTATGCCTTTTTTGTCTCCAGCCATCTGTTAGATGAATTGCAGCAAATGTGTGACGAACTGATTGTCATCAAAGAAGGGACGCTTATTTGGAAGGGAGGCGCCGATCAACTTGTCAAGGAGGGTCAACGGTTAGAGGATGCTTTTATGGGGCTGATGGGACTATGAAGACACTCATTTATAGCGAGTTTGAGAGATTGTGGAAAAGAAAATGGTTCTGGTTACTAATTATATGTACCCCTGTATTGGTCTATTCGACAGGGATATATATATTGCATACGTTAAGGGTTCCTGTGGAGGTTTTATCCAGAAATTTCATTGTTGCAGGCTTGCGTGAAAATCTATATTTAATATGCAATTTTGCTGTGGCTACCTTGGTGGCTGCTGTATTTACGGAGGAGTTTAGGAGCGGACAGCTGAGATTGTTATTTATGCGTCGTTTTACCCGTGGTCAGATTTTCTGGAGTAAGCTATTAGTTGTGAACACTTCTATTTTACTTCTTCTGATCGTATATGCTATATCCTCGCAAGTAATCGTTGTTGTCTGGAGGTTCTCACATAATATAAACGGTATGGGTATTTTCGGGCAAATATGGCTCCAAGCGTTTGAATACTATGGGTGGGCATTTGCCTCTTTATTAGCTATCAGTTCCCTCTATTCTTTTATTGCTATGTGCAGTAAAAGTGTAACGTATGCAATTGGTATTTGTATGACGTACAATCTGGGTGTTTTGTTATTTGATCCGTTGTACTTGAAGTTGGCTGCTGTATTCTCTTCTATTCCACTCTTAAAGAATCTGGTTACTTTTTTATTAATTCCATATTTACAATACAAGGGGCTGGATCAATCGCTGATATGGAATTGGTCCGTTAATGGTGCGATTGTGATTGCCGTCTTGTTCCACCTGATTTTTTTTACAGGGTGGGCTTACCGTCGTTTTACAGCTGATGATTATTTGTATTAGGAGGATCTGTATGTCTGGAATCTGGTTGAGTGAATTAGAGCGAATTTGGAATCGTAAATCTACTTTTTTATTATATATAGCAATGCTTCTTATTGTTTTTGTGAATATATGGAGTCTCAAGACGAATGGTACAATGCGATTTCGGTTTGGTGAAGGGACGGTAATTGTTAATAATTTGAATCTGCCTTGGCTTATGATGAGCGAGATTTCTCTATTTTTAATCTTAGCCATGTTGCCTATTCTGTATGTCGATCAGTTAAGTGGCGATCTTCATACCGGAGCATATCGGCTATATGTATTGAGACCGTATCGTCGTTTTCAATTCTGGCTTGGCAAGCTACTCGCTTTATCGGTTACAACAGTCGTCTTTACAGGGACGGCCCTAGTGATAGGTATAGTAGCTGGCTGGTTGCTTTTTCCTCATACTTCCACCTTTTTTAAATATGGTTCAGGAACAGCGTCTCCCTCATCGGATGCAATCCCATATACACTTGCATTCTATTTAGTTTTAACACTGGCCTGTGTGGCAAAGTTGTTGTTGAGTAGTGCTGTATGCTTGTTTATTTCAAGACCCTTGTTTGCTTTTATTGCTATTTTTGTTTTATCCGCCGCTCTTTATCAGGTGGTTAGACCGCTTGTCTTGCTAATGGATCCCTTTCAACAAATTGTGCTTGCTTTAAGGGTGGAAGGTTCCTTTAATTTTTGGATGTGCTTAATCGCTATTACATTGATCGGCTCAGTTATCAGCTTTGTACGTTGGCAAAAAAAAATAATTTAAAAGTTTGTTTTAGAACGGAGGTTCCTCATGAAGACAACAGAAAATCTGTACAAAACGTTAGATTTTTTCATGCTTCGTACTCCTGTATTACCCGTCCAAGAGTTTTCTAAATGCTTTCCGGTCAGTATTAAAGAGGGGGAAGATGCCAGGGAGATTGCATTAGAGCGTCTATTGGAATTGTCCCGCGATCCGTTCATTCGTGAAGCGCTAGCGGCTTCCAGTCCCACTTTGCTTGAATCTTTAGTACATATCAGTAATCAAGACAATCAGCGCAAACAAGGACAAGTAATCAAAGCATTTATGCGTTATATCATTAGAATGATTACACGGCCAACACCGTTTGGTTTACTATCTGGTATCACATATGGGCGATTCGGGGAACAATCGCATCTTTTTTTACAAGAAACGAACACGTTTAAAAAGCGTGCAAGACCCGACATGGAATGGCTAATGAAAGCAGTTGAGATGGTCGAAAGCCGTAGAGAGATTGTGCGTCAGCTGCAGATTCGGAGTAATACATTAATTTATCGTCAGGGTAACCGAGCTAAAATTCCTTATACGACAAGGCATGGCAGTATGGTTGATGGCGAAGATCAGAGTGTGTCTGTTCGTATAACTCAGGTATTTGATTGTGTGATGGATGCAAGCTCAACCTTCATACCATATCTAGATTTAGTCGATCATCTTAACAAAACATTTGAGGGTGCTAATGTTGAGGTGATTGAACGTTATGTGTGGCAACTTTTCGAGCAAGAATTTCTGATTTCCGAACTTATTCCACCTACGACGACTACTGAACCGCTAAATCATATACGATCTGTTCTGAGCCCAGTAACAGGTATTGAAGAGTTAAAAGAGGATCTTGATAACATCGCAGATACTTCTGCTAAATATAATCTTCTTCCTATAGGTCAAGGGGAACAGTTGCTAGAGAGTTTAAGACAAAAAATGAACAAAATGTTCAGTGCGAAATCAAGCTTGCAAATCGACCTCTCTCTGGAAGATCAAGGTATCATTCTTCCGCACTCCATACGTAAGGATATTGAGTGTGTTGCTGAATTATTGACCAAACTTTCAACGCGTGAGAACAGACCTTTGAATGAGTTTTGTGTGGAATTTTTGGAGAAATACGGACCATATCGGGAAGTGCCTTTGCTGGATTTGCTGGATGAGGACACAGGGCTAGGGACTCCGGCAGGCTATAAACACCCCACGAGCCGTCGAGTACGGTTACAGAACATGTCTCCATCCAAGTCGAGATCGCATCAGGAGAAGCTTTTGTTTCAATGGTTTGTATCTGCTATTCATGAAGGAAAGTATGAAATTGTATTGACAGATGGCATGGTAGACGAATTGATAAAGGGTCAGGAAGAGGAGAAATGGCTAGCAGCACCTTCCATGGAATTATTTTTTCAGCTAATCGCTTCCGACCAGCAGGCTTTGGATCAAGGCCAATATACACTGCTCCTAGCACCTAATCAGGGGTCTGATGCAGCAGGAAAGACGTTTGGTAGATTTTTGGACCTGTTCGGGGAGTCTTTTAACGATATCTTCTCTAGTATCCAGTTGGAAGAGCAGCGTTTGCAACCCGAAAAGCTGCTGGCTGGAATATCTTACTTGCCGAGCTCGGGAAGATCGGCAAATGTAGTGTTAACGAAACAAACCCGACCTTATGAGATCGCAATAGGGACTAATCATACAATGCCGGAAGATCGACAAATTCATATTTCCGATCTAGTCGTTGGTGTGCGGAACGATCACTTTTATTTAAAATCAAAGAGCCGCAATAGAGAGGTCATTGCTAGTCCAGGACACATGCTTAATGCGGAGTTGACTCCCAATATATACCGTTTTCTCGTGGAGGTTAGCGATAATGGCTATCGCCATTGGTCACCTATGGAGTGGGGTTTTGTGGCTCAGGCCCCTTTTACTCCACGCCTCAGGTACAAGCATATTATTCTCTATCCGGGAACGTGGAGAATTGCAAGTAAGACAGCAAGTAGCCCGTCGAAGAACATGGTGGACTTCGTCAAGGAGATAGGTTCATTTCAGGAGAAATGGAACATACCACGTTATGTTTATATGATTGAATCAGATAATCGTATTTTACTGGATATGGATCATCCGCTGCATATCGAACAATTATGCAGGGATCTCCAGTCTAAAGGAAAGGTTACCTTGATAGAGCACATTGGTGGTCTTGACAATTCACCTGTCTCCTGTGGAAAAGGACATTTAACGGCTGAGTTTGTTTGTCCGCTCGTTCGAAATCAGACTGTGGATACGCAACGTTTTATGGAAGAGACTGCAGCTTCTCTTGAATTGGTTGCAAGAGAGAGTGAGCAACAACTGAGAAACACAGTCCATGCTTATCTGCCTGGAGAATCTTGGTTCTACGCGAAGCTATACGGTATGAACAGCCGGCAAAATGAGTTTATAGGTGGGTATTGGGAAGAATTTGTGCGGGAGCATCAGGACTGTGGTACCATCCTTCAGGCATATTTTATCCGATATGCCGATCCGGACAAGCACCTGCGTGTCCGATTTGAGCTTTCGAAGAATAGGACAGTAGATGAGTTTCTCTCTACGTTTCATAAATGGACAGAGAGGCTCCTGCATGAAGGGATGATAGCCAGAGTGGTCATCGACACGTATGAGCCCGAAATAGAGCGATACGGTGGGAGTAAACTCATGATCTGGGCGGAAAGAATGTTTTCTTGCGACAGTGAGGTAACAGCTAAGCTTGTACACCTCATTCGATTTAACCAAGTTTCCTTAGAAGCGGATATTATAGCCACTTTAAGTGTTATCAATCTCCTTTATCAGTTTGGTTACCATGAGAAGGCTGCGTTTAAATTACTAAATCGATATTTCGATGTCAAAGAGTATTTGGAGGATTTTCGCAAAGAAAGGAAGTTTTTTTTACAATGGATGGCATCTGATCTGGAAACTTCAGACTCCATACAATCCAACCTCCAGGCTATAGAGAGTATTTTCAACATAAGAAAAGGAGCAGTAGAGCAGTATATCCATGTACTCTATGAGCATGAAGTGGAAGGGTTATCCACTAACACGAGAGAAGATATTGTATTAAGTGTGATTCATATGCATTTGAACCGACTGCTCGGGATAGACAGGGATCGAGAACGGAAGATCATGATTATGGCCAGACATGCTTTGAACAGTTTAGTTCAATATCGGGGGAATCGACAATGACCGATATTCAAGCGAATACCAATCTTGAGTCTTCTACTATCTGGAGGTCTGTACGACAGGGATTAAAGCTGTTTTCGTTGGTATTTGGTATGAATAAGACGTATATGGTATCCAGCATTTTTTTGCATATTGTTCAGGGCTTGATGCCTGTTTTGACACTGATAATTATGCAAAACCTGCTTAACAGCATTGTTTCCTCTGGCACTCAAGGCATCTCCCTGATTATGTTACAGTTTGGTCTGTTCATAGCGATTCACGTACTGAAAAGTGTAGTTACCATGAGCCAAACGTTTGTTGAAGGCACACTGGAAGCGGTGCTGTCCAAGTCCTTGAATATGATGATCGGGGAAAAATCGAGCTCTCTAGGATTAGCCGATTATGAAAATTCGGAAATTAACGATCAATTAAAGCGCGCCTCCCAAGAGGCCTCTTATCGGCCGTATCAACTGTATACGCAAATGGCGGGCATTTTATCCAGCTTGGTCACCATGGTGTCTTCCGCAACCTTGATTTTTCTGTGGAAATGGTGGGTGGTCATCATTCTATTTGTGATCTCTCTGGTGTCTGTATACTCTATTTTTAAGCTAAACAAAGAACAATTTGAAATCTACATGAATCGAACTCCGTTATATCGAGAATCTTGGTATATGACCTACCTGTTGACCAATGATCGTGCAGTCAAGGAGGTCAAAATTTTTAATATGAGTTCTTATTTGCTCAAGAGATATGGGGATTTGCTGCAGAGATTTTTTGTAGAGGACCGACGAATTCTAGGTAAACGGGTCACAATTACTTTTATGTACAGTCTGTTGGAGCTTGCTGTGTTGTTGGGAGTAGTATGGGTGGCTATTAGGGAGACCTTTGAGAAGAAAATTTTAATAGGTAGCTTATATGGCTATATTCAAGCAATTATGCTGACGCAAAGCCAGATGCAGGCATTGATTCAGGGAATTGTACAATTTTCTCAAAATAATTTGTATATGGAGCAGCTATTTTTATTTTTACAGCTCCCCACATCAGACCCGGTCCGGCAGCAAAAGGAACAAGCGCTACCGACTGCTCGAGATAGAAACGGAAATTTGTGTATTGAGCAAATATCTATAGAAGGTGTTTCTTTTACTTACTCGGGTAAAACGGTTCCCTCTATACGTGATATTCATTTAACCATGAGTAAAGGACAAACCATAGCCATTGTAGGAAAGAACGGTTCAGGTAAATCAACGCTTATGAAAGTACTGATGCAGCTTTACTCTAATTATGAAGGTGTGTTTAAGATTAATGGCCTTCCGGTTCAGGGTTATGATCTGCAGCAAGTTCAGGATAAAATAGGAGTCGTGTTCCAGGACTTTATGCATTATGAAATGTCAGCACGTCATAATATCGGGTTTGGATCGCTAGAGCGTTTGGAGGAGGACAAGGAGCTCATCCGTGCGGCTCAATATGCGGCTATAGACCAAATTATAACCGATCTTCCGGAAGGATTAGACACGCAACTCGGAAAATGGTTCGAGGGTGGCTTCCAGCTTTCGGGAGGACAATGGCAGAGAATCGCAATTGCTCGGGCTTTCTTGCGCCAGGCAGATGTATATATTTTGGATGAGCCGAGTTCCTTCTTGGATCCAGTAGCAGAAAGGGATTTGCTGGAGTTATTTCTAGAGTTAATGAAGGGTAGCATCGGAATTTTTATAACACATCGAACTTCTTCGGCACGTTTGGCGCATAAAATCGTGGTCATGGATAATGGGACAATTGTTGAGCAGGGAACCCATAGGGAGCTGATGCTACTAGATGGATTATATGCAGAGATGTACAACATTCAAGCTAGTTCATTCAATGAAGAAGAAGCTTTGGTCCAAACCGGAGGGAGAGTATCAGGATGACGACGACTTCATATACATGCGACAACTGGATACCCGTCAAGGGAGAAATGAAGGATAAGATATCCGCAGTATTGCAGGAAATTACTGAACGCTATAGAGACCCGGATCAGGTGCGTTTATGGATGAAAAAGATACCTCCAATAGAAACCGACGGAATGAAGATAGAACGTTGGTCAGATGAAAGTTTGGGCAGTGGATTTACGGGAATATGTTTACTTATGGGTCAGCTGGATTATCTGTATCCCGAGGATGATTGGGATCTTGTAGGACATCAATATTTAGAGCGAATTCGTATGATGGTGGAGCAAAGAGGTGTTCACGACTTATCCCTGTATAGTGGATTAGCAGGTATTTTGTTGGCCATTTACTCCTTATCTAGGAATGGCACACGTTATCAAGGCATGCTGGATACGCTTGCTTCATGGTTTGAAGAAGCTGCTTTACATAGTCTATCCCTACATCAAGTGGAATGGGAAAAGGGGCAGTTACAGATGAGTCAATATGACACCATCTCTGGCTTTACGGGGGTGGGGCGTATTGCTATGCTGTTCCAAAACCGTCCAGCTATGCGAATGGTATGGGAAAAGACAATGGATTTGTTCCATGTCATGTGCGGTGAGAAAAATATAAATGGTCACACTGTACCCTCTTGGCACATTTCCTCGGAATATCAGTTTCAGGAGAATGAAAAGCTACAATATCCTCAGGGGAATTTTAATTTAGGGCTTTCGCATGGTATTTCAGGTCCCTTATGTTTCCTGAGTTTGTCTGCCCTTCATGGTGTGGACTCTCCTCTTTTAATAAACGATATACATAGACTGGCAAAGTTTATACATCATTGGCGTGTTCAGGATGTGGAGGGTATGATTTGGCCTGGTCGAGTTTCTTTTGAGGAGTGGCTGGAAGACCAACCATCTCCAGGCAGTACTCAAAATCATCGTGATTCCTGGTGTTACGGTGTACCAGGTATTGCACGTTCTATCTGGCTGGCAGGACAAGCTGCTCGCAATGAAGAATGGATCGAAACGGGGCTACGCGCATATTTGGATATTGAAAAAAGGCTTTACCGCAAAGGTGGATTATCTTCTTCTACATTGTGTCATGGTATTGGGGGATTATTGCATCTGGTTCAACGCATGTACTCAGATACTGCCCACGAGCAGTTAGGGATGATGCGGGACAGATTACTGGAAGATGTATTAGATATGTTCGATACTAATTCGTTGTTTGGCTTCTATGATCATAGCCTATTGGATGGAAAGCTGGCAGAAGTGGATGAGGCTGGTCTTCTGAATGGAAGTGCGGGAGTAGCTCTCGCGTTAGCTTCCTTAATTGGAAATAAAAATCCAGATTGGGATGCTGCTTTTCTAATTCACTGAGATATACCACGTTTTTTATCTAGCCTGAACATTATAAAAGCGAAAAAGATCCAATCGACTCTTGTGGTCATTAGGATCTTTTTTAACATTAATTCCTCCTGATATTATTTCTCAGTATACCGGAGCAGTCTTTGAGCCCAGATAGCCGATGCCTTTTTCTTGGGACTGCTTCATGACCTGCCATTGTTATAGTTGTAAGTTGACGTACATATGGACGGAAAATAAAAGATAATGGTTCATGCTGTAGCAGTATCGTTTCTTTTCCATAAGGGACGGGTATTAATTGTCTAGTCTCGCATAGATTGACATAGGGGAAGAGGAGGTATGAGTATGTGGTGTTGGGTCAAAAAGCTGTCTACACTGGCGGCGATCCTTTTATTGGCTTTTTTTGTAAGCGCATGCAACAAGGGCGATGCTTCGGGTAAGGTGAAAATTGAGTTTTTTCAAAACAAGCCGGAGGCCAAGGGTTCATTCGATAAGCTAATCTCTCAATTCAATCAGGAACATCCCGGTATTGAAGTGACACAGGTCAATCCGCCAGAGGCAGAGACTGTGTTATTGACCCGGGTTGTCAAAAACGATGTACCTGACATTGTAGGGCTTGGGGCCACCGATACCTACTCCATTTTGGCACAAAGTGGTATTTTTACGGACCTGGCGAATACAGAATTGCCACGTACGATTGATCCTATTTACCTCAAAATGCTTAAGGATGTAACCGGGGTCGACCCCGTGTATGGAATTCCTTATGCTGCGAATGCGAATGGTGTGATGTATAACAAAACGCTTTTTAAGGAAATGGGATTACGGGTGCCCAAAACGTGGGATGAGCTGATTGCAACGGCGCAAAAGATCAAGGCTGCTGGAAAAATCCCGTTCTATTTTACATATAAAGATGATTGGCAAACGAACCTCCCCTTTAATGCGCTGGGCCCGAATCTGGTGGGCATTGATTTTTTCCTGCAACGGCGTGAAAATCAGGTCACTTTTCAGGACAAGTACCGCGAGGTTGCTGAAAAGCAGCTGGAGCTATTGAAATACGGACATGGTGATAATTTTGGCAAAAACTATGCCGACGGTAACCGTGCCTTCGCTAACGGGCAGGGATTGATGTACATTCAGGGCTCGTGGGCCATATCTGAAATTCGCAAAGCCAATCCGAAAGTGGAGCTTGGATTTTTCCCATTACCAACAGGGAATGACGAAAAGGCAGTCAAGCTGGTGTCCGGTATAGATACGCTATTAGCCGTATCGGAGAGCACTCCGCATAAAAAGGAAGCCGAGGAGTTCATTGCCTTCTTGTTGAAGCCGGAGAACAGCAAGCAATACATTACAGAGCAAACGCTGTTTTCGGCGGTGAAGGGAGTCACGCAGGATGATCCGAGTGTGGCAGAGCTGTTGCCGTATTTTAAATCGGGCCGCGTCGTTGATTTTGCCGATCACTATATTCCCAAGGCGGTCCAATTGAATTCGATTGTGCAGGCCTTCCTGCAAAACAGAGACATCGACGCTTATCTGGCCAAGCTGGACCGAGAATGGGATAAGGTAGCTAACCGCCGATAGGAGAGGAGGAGGAGACATGAATAAGCGACTAACGACTTTTTACTGGATGACGGTGCCGGCGGTGCTATTGTTTTTTGTATTTTTGACCTTGCCTGCCTTGCAGGGCTTTTATTATTCGCTTACGAACTGGAACGGCTTTGGTCATCAGTATCACTTTGTCGGGTTTAAGAACTATATTAATTTGTTTCAGGACGACAATGTGGGGAACGCATACTGGTTTACTTTCAAATTTGCGATTGTGGTTACCATTGCGACTAATATCCTTAGTTTGCTGATTGCGCTAGGGCTGAATGCTAAAATACGGTTTCGTAACTTTTTCCGCGGTATTTATTTTCTGCCTAATATTTTGAGCGTGCTAATCGTGGGTTACATATTCAATTATTTATTCTCGAACGTGTTTACGATTTGGGGGCAAAATTTAGGTATTACCTCATTGTCGACGAACATTTTGGGCAGCGAACAACTGGCTTGGGTGGGGGTTGTCATCGTAGCTGTATGGCAGGGGATTGCCTTTAATACGATTCTCTATCTGGCCGGGCTGCAAACCATTCCGACAAGTCTGTATGAGGCGTCCAACCTGGACGGTGCGGGTAAATGGCGCGAATTCTGGAGCATTACCTTTCCGTTAATTGCACCGTTTTTCACGATTAATATGGTATTGGCGATGAAAAATTCCCTGATGGTGTTCGATCAGATCGTGGCTTTGACGAATGGCGGGCCGGGACGAGCCACCCAGTCGATTTCCCACCTGATATACACCGGGGGATTTAAAGGCGGAGAATTTGCTTATCAGTCGGCTAACTCTGTTATTTACTTTATTGTGATCGCGATCATTTCCATCTTACAGCTGCGATTCCTCCAGAGAAGGGAGATGGATAACTGATGAAAACAAGCAGACGTACCAACTGGCCTGTGCTGCTTCTGGTAGCGTTGGGGACAATATTTATCCTGTTTCCCCTCTATATGACGGTGACGATAGCACTTAAAAATCCCGAACAGATGGCACATTCCGCCTTTGCCTTTCCGACCGAGCTGCATTGGGAAAATTTTAGTCGTGCAGTAGAAATGACCAACTTCTTCAGCGCTTTTCAGAACAGTGTGATGGTCACGACATCGACGGTCATATTGACTTTGCTAACCAATTCGATGGTCGCTTATGCGATTGCGCGTAATATGCAGCGACGCTTTTTTAAGGGATTATATTTTTATTTTGTGAGCGCCATGTTTATACCGTTCCCGATCATCATGCTGCCGATTGTAAAACTGGCCTCGGGCCTTCATATGACTAATCTGTTGGGTCTCATTATGCTGCATACGGTGTATGGTTTGGCGTTTAATGTTTTCGTGTATGTCGGTTATATTCGATCCATTCCGGTGGCATTGGAAGAGGCAGCCACGGTAGATGGTGCGACGACATGGGGTACTTTTTGGCGCATTATATTCCCGCTGATGGCGCCGATTAGTGCTACGGTGGGAATTCTCACTTGTCTGTCTACATATAACGACTTCCTGCTGCCTCTCATTATTATTAGCGATGCGGAGCAATATACGCTACCGCTCGTCCAGTATGTATTTCAGGGGCAGTTCAATACCGACTTTAATTTGGCCTTTGCCTCGTATCTAATGGCCTTGCTACCAATGATTATTGTCTATCTGCTGGCACAAAAATGGATCATCAACGGCGTTACGCAAGGCTCTGTAAAGTAGGACGGGAGTCAATCGTTTCAGGCAGAATGTGCCTTCCTAGGAAAATAAAAAGGGGTCCCCTATACCACGGTTCACACAGGTATAGAGGACCCTCTTTTTATAGCATTGCTATTTAGATGCTTCGCTGTTGCTTGTCAGAGGCTGTAAGGGTACGGTTGTCTCTGCTTCCGGGTCGTCCGTTGTATAGTAGAACATATAGATAGAAGCTTCCTTCTTTTTGAAGTTCTTGTAGACATCCACTGCCTTGTTATTGCCGTCTCCGGCAAAATTGGCTGTGATCGGCTTGCCGATAATCCGTTCTTTACCCAGGCCAATATGCGTCTGGTTAATCCCTCCAAAGTGAGCATCCCCGCTTTCGGTTTCTACGAATAAGTCTGATCCCTGTTTGTAGTAGGTCCACTTCACAGGATAGCCACCGATTTGCGTCGTTAGCGTCTGCTTTTGCTCAGAAATATCAGTTAAACGCTGTGGCGTTTTGTCATCCGAATGGGTCGTAACCTTGTATTTGCCTGTAAAAGTAATAGGACTGTCCTTGGTAATCACAAGATTGGAAGGTCGTTCAAAACGGATCGTGTTCAGATCGTGTTCCTGATCAGGTGAAGACCAACGACTACCTTCTAATGTTGTGCCGTTCACAGAAAGAAAGTACTTTTGATAAGGTAACATGGCGAACTTCTCCTTGCTTCTGATCGTGACACGGATTTGCGTAGGTGTGACAATCATTTGTTTTAGCAAAACATTTGGATTGCCTTTCTCCAGTGGGATATTCAGCGCACTTTTAATCGTCCCGCTTTCCATCTTCTTCTTGCTTAGCTGCAGGTCAAATTTTATAGGTTCATTTATACTTTTCTCGGTTTGCGCATATTGAAGTTTGAAGGTAGTCTGTCCTTCCGGCATATCCGCTTTGGAAAAATATTGCTGTGCTGTATACTCCCCGTTATCACCGGGTTTGCCAAAAGCCCCTCCAGGCTGCGACATCACAGGCTCGTCGCCTTTGTAGGCAATAATTTGTGGATTGTCCCATCTCTTGGGTATGGACGAATCGAAGGTAATCGCTGAGGACAGCATCAGTTTGTCCTTACCTTGTTCGAATACCTGTACCTTCATATCTTGTAAGCCGCTACGATCCAGCTTGAACGTCTGTATTTGAGGCGACCGAATATCGAGCGGCAAATCCAGTTCCTGAACGCTGGTGAGCTCTATATGATCTATGGTCAGCTGCACGTTCTCTGTTTCTTGCTGCGGTGTCCAATCACTTTCAAAGTACCCGTTGTACCGTTGATTTTTCGGGTCCCATTGCTGAAAGTTATATTCCCCTGCATTGCTTTCCCCCGCGGCACTTTTTAGCGATACGCCTTTGACATTCCAAAACTCGTTGTCTGCACGTTTTCCGACCTCCAAGCTGTACAGGATCACGGTCCGGTTCTCATCGACAATAGCTGTATGCAGCGTTAGCTTCACTCCGTCTCTGGTCACGGACTGCTCCAGCGGTTGCCCGAGGTTTTGCTTTAATGCTGTCTGGATGCCACTTCTTCCGCGTAGCAGATTGTCCCAGTTGTAGTGGATGGCGGCATAGACAGGAACTGCAACCAGAAGTGCGCTTAGAGAGGCGGCAATAGCTATTTTGCGCCAGTTTCTGTGTCGGTGGGGAGTGAATGAATCGGAAGTGTCGGTTAGCGTAGGGGCAGTATGCCCTGTCTGTTCCATCCGGTTCCACATCTCATCGAAGTCAGGATAGGCCATTTCCGAATCATCATTTAACTTGCGCTTCAATGCCTTTTCTATGTTGTTCATAGTTCTCTCCTTCCATCTCGGGAATTTGTACCCCTGCATCCCGCAATATTTGCTCCAATAACTTTAGTCCTTTGTGAGTCCTCGATTTGACGGTTCCCAGCGGAATTTCCAGCAGTTTTGATATTTCCGCCAGCGTGAAATCATGCATATAGCGGAGTGTCAGCACAGCGCGGATTTTGGCCGGAAGGCGATTCATATAAACGGCCCATTCCTCTGCCGATTCGCGTTCTTCCACCAGCCTGTCTACAGGTTTACCTTCCGCCCCGCTAAATAGATAGGGATTAGCCGATACCTTCAAATGCAGGCTTTTCTGGCGTTTAAGGTAATTCAGACAATGATTGACCGTGATCTTCATAATCCAGGCTTTTAGTTGTTCGATCTGTTCACGATTGCTGCGAAACAGGATGATAAACACTTCCTGCGTTAAATCCTCTGCATCCGATGCATTATGTACCATGTAGTAGCAGGTTCGGTATACATCTCGTTGATACAAATCAAACAACTCTCGATTGCTCTCCAATGATGTGCTCTCCTTTCTCGTGCAGTTTATCTATATAACAACTGAGGTTCTCAAAAGGTTCATTTGGTTGCGAAAAGTAAACCGTCTGCTTCAAATGTACCACACGAAAAAAAGAAGCCTGTAAATCTCAAAATTGCAGATTTACAGGCTTCTTACATGTTCCTAAGCTAGACCCTAAGGGATGACACTTCTTCACGCGAAAACACGTCAATGGATAGCTTGCGGACTACTCCGCTTAGTCAACCAGCCGTACTAGCGTTCTTCCTTGCGAGCGGGCTGCAAGGATGTCTTCGAGCGCGCTTGGCAGGTCGGCCAATCCGACTTCGCGCTCAACGAGCTGCTCCAGCTGTTCCGGCTTCCATTCGCTGCCGAGCCGCTTCCAGATTGCTACGCGAGTGTCGTATGGGCAGAAGACAGAGTCTATGCCCAGCAGACTTACGCCGCGCAAAATAAACGGCAGCACCGTCGTAGGCAGCTTGGTGCCTGCCGTCAGGCCGCTCACGGCAACGGAGCCGTTGTAGGCGATCTGGCTGAGCAGCGAAGCGAGCGGCTTTCCACCTACAGGATCAACAGCCGCTTGCCAAAGCTGCTTGCCCAGCGGGCGGATGCTCTCCGCACCGTCGTAGACCTCCTCGCGGGAAATAACCTCGGCTGCTCCGAGCGCCTTGAGGTAATCGAGCGCATCGGCCTTACCACTGCTGGCTACGACATGGTAGCCTCTCTTGTTCAGCAAGGCAATGGCTGCCCCGCCTACGCCGCCCGTCGCTCCGGTGACGAGTACCTTGCCCTGCTCGGGAGTAACGCCGTTTTGTTCCAGTCGATATAACGACAGGGCTGCGGTGAATCCGGCTGTCCCGAAAATCATTGCCTCTCTCGGCGTGAGTCCGTTTGGAAGTGGAACCACCCAGTCCGCAGGCACGCGTGCATATTGGCTGAATCCTCCGAATTGAGACACACCCAGCCCGTATCCGGTAACGAGCACCGCTTGTCCTTCGCTAAAGCGGCTATCCTCCGAAGAGACGACGGTTCCCGAGCAATCTATGCCTGGTACGAACGGATAGGCTTTGACAATATTGCCATCCTTGCGGGCAGCAAGCCCATCTTTATAATTGATGCTGGAATAAGCGACACGAATCAATACTTCTCCAGCAGGTAAACTGCCAGCTTCCAGAGAACGTACCTCTGCTTGAACTTCACCGTCCTGTGTCTGATCGACGACAAGAGCTTGAAATGATTGAGTCATCTGTAAAAGCCTCCTTTATTACCTTTTAACCCTATGAATGTCCTATATATTCCATCTTTAATTCACAAATTATGCTTAGGAAGCATACAACAATCTTCACAACCTGTCAGCGGCAATGCTCACAGGCTCGTATTCTATTATACTCTTTAGCTCATAATTGCGTCGAAAAGACCAGACTACTGATATATTCTTGCAATATCCTGTTTCAATAAAGTTCGATAATCAATTATAAAGAGGGTGATAAATGAATTCTTACGCATTTTGCAAATCATTTTACGTAAACGGGATGTATTTTCAGAATGACTGTGCTAACATACCTTTTGATCGTTAAATAAATCTATGAAGAAAGGTGAATGAATGACAACCAGAGCACTAAAAAAAGGTTCGGTATTGTCCGAAGCTAAGGAACTGAATTTGTTCCGTTTAACATGGCCTATTTTCCTTGAATTGTTTCTGTTTATGCTAATGGGGAGCGTCGACACATTCATGATCAGTTCTGTATCTGATAATGCGGTGTCGGGTGTGGGCGCGTCCAATCAAATTATTTCAATTGCTATCCTTGTACTGGAGGTTATCGGCAACGGCGCTGCTATCGTCGTAGCTCAATATATCGGTTCTAAGAAACTAGTCGAAGCGGCCCAGGTTACAGGTACGGCCATTACGTTGAATTTGATGGTAGGTCTTTTGCTTAGCGTAATTTTCCTCGTATTTGGTACGCACATGTTGCAATGGCTGAATGTCCAGGGTGAGATTCTGGCTTACGCGGAGTCTTATATGAGCATCGTCGGAGGTGCCATTTTTCTTCAAGCATTGATTAATGCGCTGGCGGCGACTATTCGTACACATGGTTTTACCAAAGAAACAATGTATGTCTCGGTTTTTATGAACGTGATCCACGTGGTCGGCAACTATGTTTTGATTTTTGGGCATTGGGGAATGCCTGCACTTGGAGTAGAAGGTGCTGCTATTTCTACAGTAGGTAGCCGCTTTATTTGTCTCCTGATCTTCTTCTGGCTGATGTACCGGGTCACAGAGGTTCGTGTTGAGTGGAAATATTACGTCCAATTGTCCAAAAAGTTCATTTCTAAAATATTGCGCATTGGTGTACCATCCGCGCTGGAGTCCATTATGTATCAGTCGTGTCAGCTCATCTTCACACTGTACGTGACTTATCTGGGCGCAGAAGCAATGGCGACACGTCAATATGCGAATAATATTTCGAGCTATATTTACTTGTTCAGTATGGCAGTCGGTATGGGTACGGCTATTGTGGTAGGAAGGCTCGTGGGAGCCAGACAGAAGGATACTGCCTATAAACGTGTATTGACCAGTGTGAAATGGGCGCTACTCGTGACCGTGATTATTGATGCGGTGGTCATCTTTTTCCGTGTTCCCTTGCTTGGTTTGTTCACGGAAAACCCTGAAATTATCCGTTTGGGAGCACAGGTCATTTTACTTAGCATTCTGCTAGAAACTGGCCGGACCACGAATATCGTCATTATTAACTCGTTGCGTGCTGCTGGAGATGCGAAGTTCCCGGTCTTTATGGGTCTGATCTCCATGGTCTGCATGAGCTTGCCGCTTGGTTATCTGCTTGTGTTCAAGCTGGACATGGGGCTCGCCGGCGTGTGGCTGGCGATTGCTGCTGATGAATGGACTCGTGCTGTCATCATGTATGCTCGCTGGAAAAGCCGATTATGGGAAAAGCATGCGCTGGTCGAGCACGATACACCAGATCAGTCTGCAACGCCCGTTCCGGCACATTGATGTCGAGCAGCATTTAGGGCCAGCTGGAGCCTAGCTTTTCGATAGAGTTGTGTACGCGGAGGCAGTTCAAGAGAACATCTTGAACTGCCTCTTTTTGCTGCTGGAGAACCATACTTCTACACGGTGGCACGATAGGCAACTTTGAAGTTCGACTTATATCATAATGGCATTCATAAATAGAAGTATGGTAAATTTACTAAAAAAAAGATATACTTTTGTTGCACTAACGCAGTACATGAAAGACAAGGAGTGTACCGATGAAGAAGCCGACGATTGAAGATGTTGCCCAGAAGGCAGGAGTGTCTAAAAGCACTGTCTCGCAATTTCTGAACAAACGATATAAATATATGAGCGACCAGACCAGAGACCGGATTGCCGAGGTTATTCAAGAGCTGAACTATCAGCCTAACGGGCTGGCCCGCAGCTTGAAGCAAAACCGGACGTTTATGGTGGGAGTTATTGTAGCCAACATTGATTATACGCTGTCGATCCAATCTATCCGTGCGATTGAGGAGGAATTGCAGCGCTTCGGCATTCAGGTGATCATTTGCAACGCCGATGAAAATCCAGACAAGGAGGGCCAGTATATTGAGATGCTCAAGGCTCGGCAGGTGGACGGCCTGATCATCTTTCCGACAGGCAAGCATGCAGATATTTACAACCAACTCATTCGTGAAAAGTATCCGTTAGTGTTTTTGGACCGTTTGGTAGATGGGGTAAATACGCGCAGCCTGCTACTGGATAACGAAATGGCGATTAAGCTGGCGATTCAGGAACTTGTGGCTCACAAGCATGAGCGAATTGCGCTGATTACTTTGCCCCTTGGCTTGAATCGGATTACTCCACGAGTGGAACGGCTCAGCGGATACAAAAAGGCGCTGGAGGAGCATGGCTTGCCATCTCGTGAAGAATATATGCACAGTGTGCCGAGAGAAGAAATCCAGCAGACGCTGAAGGAGCTGTTCCAACTGCCGGAGCCGCCGACTGCGCTGTTGGCCGGGAATGATATCGTGTTGGCTGAGGTGTTGAAGTATGTGAATGCCCGCCGTATACGTATTCCGGCAGAGCTGTCCATTATCGGGATTGACGATGCGGAGTTTGCCCATATTTACAATCCGCCGATTACGACCATTACACAACCCATTGCGGATATGGGGAAGCAAGCGGCAAAGACACTGCTGTCCAGCATTGAGGAAGGCGGCGAATCAGTCCCGATTATTTACCGATTTGTGCCGGATATCAATCGGGGAGAATCCGTCAAAACGCTGTAGACGAGCAATGTGTCATATATTATAAAAATAGCCCGTATTCCTTTGTACGATCTGAGTATGCGTATGCTGCTCAGATCGTACAAACGCGAATACGGGCTATTGGAAGTTAAGGCTGACTTTGGATTCGGCCTTGTTGAGCTTGCGCTTATAGCGGTGAAGGTTATGCGGGGAATAAACCCGGACTAATTTGTGCTGGCGCTGAGCAAAAAGGATTCCAGTTCGGCTCGCGTCGGATAGCCATCCATATCTCCGGCTGACATGACAGCCAGCGCACCAAGTGCATTCCCGCGCTTGACCGCTTCAGCCAGGGGTAAGCCCTCCAGCAGCGCACTAATCACACCTGCGGCAAAGCCGTCACCTGCGCCGACGGTATCTACGACATGATCTACGCGGAAACGTTTGACATATCCCTCCGAATCTGCGGATTTGTAATAGGCGCCTTCGGTTCCCAGCTTGATGATGACCAGCGAGGTGCCGCGATCGAGGTAGAACGAAGCGATATCCTCCGGTGAGGTGTAGCCTGTTAATATTTTACCTTCATGAATGCCGGGTAGAAGCCAGTCACACCCCTCAGATGCCTCATTAATCGCCTCCACCATCGTTTTCGTGTCAGGCCATAACTTAGGTCTGAGGTTCGGATCAAAGGATACGGTTTTGCCAGCCTTTTTCATAAATTGCCGTGCATGACGTGCGAAATCACGGCACTCAGGGGAGAGGGCGACAGAAATACCTGTAAAATGCAGATGGCGAGCTCCGGAAAAGTAAGCCTCGTTAAAATCGGCGATGCTTAATGTAGAAGCGGCGGAATGTTTGCGGAAATATTCCACCTCGGGGTCCCCACTTGTAACTTTGGATTTAATCAGCATTCCGGTAGAGTGGTCTTTGGTAAACATGACGTTCTGTGTGTCGATCCCTTCCTCACGTAGCGCACTGGCAATGAACTTGCCGAACGTATCCTCGCCGAGTTTGGTCACGAGTCCCGCCCGTAGACCCAAACGCGCCAAACCGGCTGAAACATTCGTCTCTGCCCCGGCCAACGCTTTGGTGAATGAACGCACCTCATCCAGAGAGCCTGCTTCATTGGCATAAAACATGGCCATCGGTTCTCCGAAGGTAACAGCATCCAATGTTGCGGTCATTTGTATTCCTCCTTATGTTTAGTAAACTTAATCTGTAAGCGCATGCACCAACTGAATAAATTGAAATTATCACATAAATCGGTTTTTCACAATGATGAAGTTGATATATTGGATAAAAACTTTTTAGGTAATACAGATAAAAAAATGTGGTTTTGTTTATCAAAAGGTAAAAAGCGTGTAAAACTTCGTATGTACTAAGGGTTTTTCTAGGAATAGTGAAGTTTTGGGTTGACACCCTCTTAGATAATTATTACAATTCTAGCTAAGAAGTAGAGTTAGAAACCGCTTTTATAACAATTCCGTTGATAAAAAAGTTTATCTAAACAGGAGGAATGTTTTTATGGAAATGCGTTATTCAACTCATCCCGAACATGCCAAGCATTTTACGACTGAAGAGTTGCGTCAGCACTATTTGATCCAGGAACTGTTTGTACCTGAGGAGGTAAAGCTGGTCTATACGCATGAAGATCGTGTCATTATCGGGGGCATTTATCCCGTGAATAAATCTGTTGCGCTGGAAGGTAACGATCAAATCAAAGCGGAAACTTTCCTGGAGCGCCGCGAACTGGGCATTTTTAATGTCGGCGGCAGCGGTACGGTCAAGGTGGACGGTGAAACTTACGAGCTGGCCACAAAAGACTGTCTCTATGTAGGCAGAGGGGGCAAGGAGTTGATCTTTGAAAGCGATTCCAGTGAAAAGCCTGCGAAATTTTATATCGTTTCGGCCTTGGCTCATACCACGTATCCGACGACGAAGCAGTCTTTTGCCGATGTACCGTCTGAAAGTCTGGGTTCGCAGGAAACAGCTAACAACCGTACGTTGCGTCGCTTTATCCATGATGAAGGCATTCAAAGTTGCCAATTGGTTATGGGGATGACGACGTTGGAGAACGGCAGTGTGTGGAACTCCATGCCGACACATGTTCATGACCGTCGGATGGAAGTGTATTTCTACTTTGAACTGGATGAGAATGCGAGAATGTTCCACCTGATGGGTGAACCGAACGAAACGCGCCATCTGGTGATGAAAAATGATGAAGCCGTTATTTCTCCACCTTGGTCTATCCACTGCGGTGCGGCTACGGGCAGCTATACCTTCATTTGGGGCATGGCCGGTGAAAATAAAACATATAAAGACATGGATCAGGTTGCCATGAGCGAGTTGCGTTAATCCAATTAGTGTATTGGGGCGTGAATCTGCAAGTGGCTGAGGGTACATGGTCATCCCATTCGTGGAAAGGATCAGGAACATGACGAAAAAGAAAGTTTTGGAACATATCACTTCAGTAGGTGTCGTCGCAGTCATTCGGGGAAACACGGCGGAGGAAGCATATCTAATGTCTAAAGCCTGCATTGAAGGCGGCTTGGATAATATTGAGCTTACGTTTACGACGCCGGATGCGGATCAGGTCATTCGAAGATTGAGAGACGAATTTAAGGATCGGGCAGTGATTGGTGCAGGAACGGTACTGGAGTCACTGACGGCAAGAATTGCTATTCTAGCCGGAGCAGAGTTTGTCGTGAGTCCTTCTTTTGAAGAAGAAACAGCGAAGCTATGCAATTTGTACGCGATTCCTTATATGCCCGGCTGTATGACGCTGAATGAGATCAAGGAAGCCATGAAATTGGGTAGCGATGTCGTGAAGTTGTTCCCAGGCAGTGCAATGGGGGCGGACTTTGTTAAGGCTGTCAGAGGTCCAATGCCTCATGTACAGATTATGCCAACTGGTGGCGTTGATCTGGACAATATGGAAACCTGGCTGCGTAACGGATGTGTAGCCGTGGGAATTGGGGGTAATTTGACGGCTCCAGCCAAGGAAGGTCGCTACGACTTGATCACAGAAAATGCAGCACGTTATGTAGCTAAATATAAGGAAGTACGCGCAGCGCTGTAGGCTTCAGGAATTATAGGTTTTTATACTAATTTGTGATGGAGGCGTAGGCATGGGTCTGGACAATTTTTCATTGGATTTTTTCAGTCTAAAAGGTAAAACGGCGATTGTAACAGGAGGCAACACTGGTTTGGGTCAAGGATATTCCGTAGCCTTGGCCAAAGCAGGTGCAAATCTGTTCATTGTAGCTAACAATGATGAATATGAAGAAACAAGACGTTTGCTGGAGCCAACGGGTGTGAAGGTTGCCTTTTATCAGGCTGATCTGACAGAGAAAGAATCCATTAAGAAAATTGTAGAAGAATGCGTCAATGAATTCGGTAAAATTGATATCCTTGTAAACAATGCAGGTACGATTCGTCGCGCCCCTCTGCTGGAGTATAAAGATGAGGATTGGGACGCTGTTATGGAGATTAACCTGAATGCCGTATATCACCTGAGCCAGGAAGTGGCAAAGGTGATGGTAGAGCAAAAAAGCGGGAAGATTATCAATGTCGCTTCTATGCTTGCTTTTCAGGGTGGCAAGTTCGTTCCGCCGTATACAGCGAGCAAGCATGCGGTAGCTGGTTTGACCAAGGCATTTGCGAACGAGCTAGCGGTTCATAACGTTCAGATTAATGCGATTGCGCCGGGTTATATTGCTACGGCAAATACAGCTCCAATCCGTGCGGATGAAAGTCGCAATCAAGAAATCTTGTCGCGTATTCCTGCGGGTCGTTGGGGCGATCCGTCTGATTTGATGGGAGTTGTGGTTTTCCTCGCCAGTCAGGGTTCCGACTACATGAACGGTCATATCTTGGCGGTGGACGGCGGCTGGCTGGTACGTTAAGCAGCGCTGGTCGCATCGAAGTTTATGAACTGAAAGCTGCCTCAAAAGGGAACTATCCTTTCAGGCAGCTTTTATTTTTTAATGAAGCTATATGCTGAACTTGAAGACTTGGAGCGCTGTTTCGATCCGTCCTATGCATATGGCACGAATGCCTTTATAATTTAATGAGAGAAAAGTTGCTAGGCTCCAGCCGTACACTTGGTTGGAGCCTTTGAGCATAACACAGATAGATTGGAGAATGGAGAGATGAGTTCACAGCAACACCAACGAGCTTTGGTATACAAATCTTTGTGGCATGCCGGTCCTTGGGTGCTTGCCATAGGGATCATTCTGGTAGGTGCCAATCTGCGCGCCTCGATTACCTCGGTAGGACCTCTTATCGGTTTGATTAAGGATTCTTTGCATATTTCGAATACACTGAGTGGCCTATTAACGACATTGCCGTTGCTGGCTTTTGCCCTGTTGTCGCCTTTTGTAGCTAAACTGTCGCGCCGCTTCGGGTCATCTCTTATTATTTTTACAGCCTTGCTGCTGTTGACCGCAGGTATTGTGGTGCGCTCAACGCTGGGGGTGACCGCATTATTTGTCGGGACCGCCATGCTGGGACTGGCTATTGCCGTGTGTAATGTGTTGCTGCCCAGTCTGATCAAAGAGGAGTTTCCTCGCAACAGCGGACTGATGACCGGCGTATACTCAGTATCCATGAATGTGGTTGCTGCAACAGCATCCGGGCTGAGTATACCGCTGGCTCTGAACGGAGGTATGGGCTGGCGCGGTGCTCTGGGAATATGGGCGATTGTGGGTGTCGTAGGAATCTTACTCTGGGTGCCCCAACTCCTTAAGGCCCGCAAAACAGCCAATAAAGCGGCAGTGTCTGCCCGAACTGTGAATGTGTATACATCGTCTTTGGCTTGGAAGGTGACGCTGTTTATGGGGCTGCAATCTGCCCTGTTCTATGTTCCTGCCGCTTGGTTTCCCGAAATGATGAGCGGACAGGGGATGGATTCAGAGACTGCGGGATGGATGCTGTCCGTGCTGCAGTTTTCACAAATGCCATTTACTTTTATTGTGCCTATTTGGGCAGCGCGGGTAAAGGATCAGCGGGTATTGGTTCTAATTATGGCTGCGCTGTATTTTATCGGTCTGGGTGGATTTCTGCTTGGGGCTACACAGTGGAGTGTGATTTGGGTCATTTGTATCGGTATAGCGGGTGGTTTTGCTTTCCCGTTAGTGATGATGTTCTTTAATTTGCGGACGCGGACACCGCAGCAGGCAGCAGAGCTGTCTGGTATGGCACAATCCTTTGGTTATTTGCTAGCAGCGACCGGGCCGACACTGTTCGGTTATTTGCATGATGCGACGCAAGGCTGGACAATCCCACTGCTGCTGCTCTTGTATCTGAGTGTGTTGCTTATGTTTATAGGGCTGGGTGCAGCTAAGAAACGATATGTCGGAGGCGAGGTGGATGATCAGGCTACAATTTGATGCAGATGGCTACAGTGTGGTCTGTAATGCAGATCGTGTTATGTTGTTGGCTAAAGAATTTGCGCTGTTGCGCTTTCTGTACGATAACCGGAGTCAGGTGTTCACCCGGGAACAACTGCTGAATCGTGTGTGGCCGCTGGAGTATCCGGTGGAACGTACGGTGGATGATCATATCTATAGATTGCGCAAAAAACTGAAGTCATGGGATGGGCTCCGTATTCATACGGTTAGAGGGTATGGCTACAGCTTGACCTTGACTGACGTGCAGCCACAGAATCATCCGTCCTTGCTCGATCAGGAGGTGCAGGACGCCGTACATGGACTTTTCCGGAAATACCAGCTGTTGGGGCAGGGGAATTCCATCGTAGCGCTGGCTGCCCAGCAGGAGCAGTTGGGTTTTCAAATGTCCGCCTTTTATCAAATGTATACCCGTTTTGTACAGGCGGATGTGTCCTGGTTCTTGAAGCGGGAGGATTTTGCCCCTGTAGACCGATTGTATTGGATGTTGCTGCTATTTACGGGCACAGCAGGGGTAACGGATGAGGAGATTGCTCTATGTGAGTGTGCGCTTTCCAGCAGGCTGCTGTCCAGTGAACAGGAACGGGAATTACGCATTCTCAACATCTTGGAGGCTTATGTGGAAAATGGAGAACCTGAACGCGCACAGGAAGGTCTACCACTAACCTTGAGGGTAATGGAACGGGATAATCTCGATAAATTTGTGATGCCTGTTGCACTGATGGAGATGTACATGCATCTGGTTTCCAATCATATGGAAAAGGCTGCGGAACTGTCTGATCGTCTGGAAGGCATGCTGTCGGAGGCTCCGTATTTACGCGAACTGGGCCGTTATCGCATGATGCGCGGACTTATGTTTTTGCGTACTGGAGATGTGAACAACGCCGAGCGGCTTATGGATGAAGGGCTGGATACCCTTGATATGGCTAAACAGGAATTGCTAAAAATCAAGGCGGTCTGCCAAATCCGCGGTTTTTTGAAGCTCTGTGGCACCTATCCCACGCTGGAAGAGAAATATGCGGCTCAATATGATCGGCTTGACCGGGACAACAGTTTAACACTGCATCGTCAGGCGCTAAGGCACTGGTTGGAGCAAACACTTTCTGTTGTCTGATGTTTTTAGCTGTCTGATTTTCCTCTGATATAGACCCGCTAGAATGTTCTTATTGCTAAAGAAGCTGAAAATGAGAGCAGGGTGAGTAGATAATGAAGGAAAAGAAAGAACTGCAATCCACGCCTAGCATTTGGCGCAATGGCCGTTTTCGGCGGATGTTTGCGGCGCACACGGCTGCCTCCTTTGGCGATTGGTTTGATGCTATCGCCATTCAGGTGCTTGTTGCCTATCGCTGGGAAGCCGACCCTATGATGATTGCGCTGATTCCGGTAGTGATGGCCCTACCGGGTCTGCTGCTGGGTTCCATCGCGGGCACGTTAGCCGACCGGGTACACAAGGCCAGGCTGATGATCGTCTGCGATGCAGCTATCGCCTTATTGACGCTGGCGATCCTCGCCGTCCCGGGCCCGGCGTGGCTGCTGCCTTTGCTCGGTCTGCGCGCGGCGGCTGGCGTATTCCAAATGCCTTCACAGCAAGGCTTAACCCGCACGGTAGTCGCCAGCGACGACCTGTTTCGGGCGACCTCGCTGAATGGGCTGGTCAATCAGGCCTCCAAAGTGGCAGGGCCATTACTGGGCGCTATGACCTTGACTGTGTTGTCCCCTCAGGCATGCATTATTCTCAATGCATTGCTGCGTCTCTGTTCCGGCCTGTTGCTGTGGCCGCTCCGCGGAATCGGTCCGGCGCTGGCCAGCGCAGACCAACAAGCTGTTGCAGCCGGGCAGCAAGGAAAGGCGGCTGCCCATACAGCGCCTAAGGCCGATGAAGCCAAAATGCAGGAGGAGCATGTCCGCGCATCTCGTTTTTTCAACCAATGGCGTGAGGGCTGGGCGTTCTTATGGCGCAGTCGAATGCTTTTGCATACGCTTATATTCGGACTTTTCGGCTTGATCGCCATTCTCATGATCGACTACCAGTTCCCTACATTGCTGCGAGTGCTCGCTCCGGGTAATGAATCACTGCTTGGCTGGCTGGTTTCAGCCATTGGGGCTGGCGCCGTCGGCTGCATGCTTGTGCTTAATCGCTTGAATCGCATAAGCGCAGGCTGGGGGCTAGGTGGTGGATATGTACTGGTTGGCGGAGCTATTGCTGCTTTAGGCTGGGCGCGACCCGGAACAGGATTTCCCGGACTGCTTATGATTGGGGCCGTGCTGGGCGTGGGCAACGGCCTGTACATTATCACCCAGAATTATATATTACAAGCCAAAACCCCTGCTGATATGGTGGGGCGCGTCTTTGGTATCCAAAGTACCGTGATTGGAGCAATCATGGTCGTTTGCCCGCTTGCAGGGGGAGTATTAATCCGAATAGCAGGGGCGGGAACGGCTTTTGTCTGGATCGGGATGACTGTTGGAATCTTGGGTTTGGCAGGCCTGCTGCTTCAATCCGTAATTTGGCGCGAGTCCCTCGCTGATTCTAGCCTGACTACGGAGCAAAATGCAGACCTTGCGTAGTCAAACTTGCGCAATAATTTGCTTTGATTTTCGTCATTTATATTATTAGCATGGGAGAGATCATGATGACTCAACAAACTTCAGCCTCAGAGCCTGTGGCACGGTTACTTGAAGGATCACGGGTGTACTTGCGTCCCGTTAACGTAGAGGACACCGAGCTATACTATAATACATTGTTCCATCAGGATGTGCGGAGGCTGACAGGCACACAACGCAGCTTTACCAAGGATCAAATTGCCCGTTATATTGAAGCTAAAGGACAGGACACCTCAAGCCTGTTGCTGTTGATTGCGCTTCGCGAAGATGATCGTGTCATTGGGGATATAGCCCTGCAGGATATGGACAGCCTGAACCGCAGTGCCAACATCCGTATTGCGATCAATGAGCAGGGAAATCAGGGGAAAGGCTACGGCACCGAAGCGCTTGTACTTATGCTGGATTACGGATTCGGTATCTGTAATCTGCATCGGATTGAGCTGAATGTATTTGATTTTAATGAACGTGCCATTCGTTGCTATGAAAAAGTAGGATTTCAGCGCGAAGGTGTGCAGCGGGATGCTTTATTCTACAATTATGAATACCATGATTCGATTCTGATGAGTATGCTGGACCACGAATACCGCGACCGCTATGTGAAAAAAGCAGAAAATTGATTCAACACGTTTACACGGGTTTGCAGAAGAGATATAATTAATAGATAAAATTGCTCGTTTGCGCAAGTATGACCGACAACATTAAAAGAATATAGGAATTTACCGGAGGAGCCTGTCACCAAGGCTCCTTTATGTCTTTTTTAAGGGAACCTGTGCTGTATTTCAGGTTTCCCTTTTTATTTTGCGAGCTGGTTGTTTCAGGTCAGACACATATTTTGCACGTTTGTTTAGCATTTTATGATTATCAGTATCTTCAATATTGTGGGTTATGCGCAGATGAGTTCAAGGATTAAATAAAAGGAGGTTATCAGCCTATGCAATTTATACTATATCTTCTGCTGATTCTACTGTTCACAAAAGTCGCGGGTCATTTGTCCGTCAAGCTCGGTCAACCAGCGGTGTTGGGAAAGCTGATCGCAGGAATTGTCCTGGGCCCAGCCGTATTAGGATGGGTTCAGAATGATTCGCTGATTCATGATATGTCTGAAATCGGCGTGCTGCTGCTGATGTTCATTGCTGGACTGGAGACGGATTTGGATCAACTTCGACGTAACTGGAAGCCTGCGGTAGCTGTGGCGGTTGGAGGTATTATTTTACCGCTAATTTGTGGTTTTGGTGTAGGGGAAGCCTTTGGATTCTCGGTGCATGAAGGCTGGTTTCTAGGAATTATTCTAAGTGCTACCTCGGTAAGCATTACGGTACAGGTACTCAAGGATATGAATAAGCTGAATACCCGGGAAGGCTCGACCATTTTGGGTGCGGCAGTGCTGGATGATGTGCTTGTCGTGGTGCTGCTAGTGGTAGTAATGAGTATATTCGGTATGGGTGGAGAAACTTCGTTGGGACTTCTTGTTGGCAAAAAGCTAGTTTTCTTCGTGGTAGCTATTCTGGGGGGCTGGTTCGTTGTTCCATGGGTTATGAAAATACTTGCTCCACTCAAGGTGACTGAAGCAGTCATCACGACTGCGTTGATTATTTGCTTTGGGTTTGCGTATTTTGCGGATACGTTGGGGATGGCAGGGATTATCGGAGCCTTTGCGGCCGGGATTGCCATTGCACAAACCAGCTTTAAGCACGTTGTAGAAGAAAAGGTGGAACCCATTGCTTATTCCATCTTTGTTCCTGTATTTTTTGTCAGCATCGGATTAAATGTTTCCTTTGAGGGAGTAGGGCAGCAGCTCGGATTTGTTGTTGTTTTGACACTGATTGCGCTGGTGACAAAGCTAATCGGGGGAGGACTCGGGGCGCGGCTGACGGGCTTCGATAACCGTTCTGCCCTTGCGATCGGCTCCGGGATGATATCTCGCGGCGAGGTTGCACTTATTATCGCAGCTACCGGTCTACAGTCGGGTCTGTTGGCACAGCAATATTTTACATCGGTGATCATTGCCATCATTCTGACGACCTTGGCTTCGCCTCCGATTCTCAAGCTGTGTTTTAGCGATAAGAGGGAGACTTCCGCTCACGATATAGAAAAGAAGGTCAGCACTGACAAGTCATAACGAGAGTATCAACAGGTCATAACAAAAAGACCCTTCGGGTTCAATTTCTCATAGCGTGCTGCATGAGAGAATGGGCAAAGGGTCTTTTTTATGCTAAATGTGCTGCGAGAACACAGTAATTAGGACTCGGATACGACAGTGAAACGTTGGTTCAGATGTTGTGGTTTTTCGATTTCGTCCACTACGGCAACTGCATAATCTTCGTAGCTGACATAGCTTGCACCTTTGGAATTAACCAACAGCGTGTCTTTTCCCACTTGGTAAGAGCCTGTGCGTTTACCCAGAGCAAATTCCGCAGAAGGACTAATGAAAGTCCAGTTCAGGTCGCTGGTACCACGCAAAATTTCCAGGTTTTTTCCTTGGTTATTTGCTGTTGGATATACGAAATCAGGGAAGCCGGGAGCATCTTTTACCAAAAGTGTTTGGGATTCGTCAGTGAACAAGCTGCCTGCACCACCTACAACAATCAGGCGAGTACCGGATACATTACGCAGGCTTTCAATTAGTACGTTACCTGCATCGACATGCAGATGCTCTTGTCCGAGTGGAGCGGCAAATGCATTAACGACTACGTCAAACCCTTTCAGATCATCTGTTTTCAGATCAAAAACGTCTTTTTGTACTACAGTAGCACGACTTTCTGTTACTTTAGCTGAGTCACGGACGATGGCGGTTACTTCATGTCCTCTGTCTAATGCTTCTTTTACGATATTACTTCCTGCTTTACCGGTTGCACCAATAACTGCAATTTTCATAATAGATAGCCTCCTATAAATATGATGTGGATGATGGATGATTCATTCGTTTGATCGTAAGTGTACCCAGTGCATTTACGAACTTTAATATGTAACTATTATAGTTACAACACAAAATAAAAGTCAAGCTCTTCTGTTGGGCAAACTAAAGTCCTCCGATTGGAAAGAGAGGAACTCGTTTAAATATATAAGGTGAAACTGAATGAGCAAACTTAAGCCTATTGGAAATATGTAGCCCACAGATAAGAAAGGAAGAGTGAACCGATATGAGTAAAAAAGTACAGCTTGAACCGGCAGCACAGAAATTTGCAGACGATAATGCCAAGCCTCCGTTTCTATATGATTTGGGTCCTGAAAAAGGACGTGAAACGGTCAATGAGGTTCAATCCGGTCCAGCAGACAAACCTGCCGCAGATGTAGAAGATCTAACTATTCCAGGTGGGCCTGGCGGTGAGGTAAAGGTCAGAATTGTTCGTCCACAACAAGTGACAAGCGATCTGCCGGTCATTGTATATATTCACGGAGCCGGCTGGGTATTCGGTAATGCCCACACGCATGATCGTCTGATTCGTGAATTGGCAGTCGGCTCACAGGCAGCCGTTGTATTCCCGGAATACAGCTTGGCACCTGAAGTTAAATATCCGACGGCGATTGAGGAAATTTACGCGGTCGTTCAATGGGTGACGCAGCATGGGCGCGAGCATGGACTGAAGCCCGATACGCTGACGATAGCCGGAGACAGTGTCGGCGGCAACATGACCGCGGCTGTAACGCTGCTGGCCAAAGAACGCAGTGGTCCTGCCATCCGGCAGCAGTTGTTATTTTATCCGGTGACGGACGCTTCCTTTGACACAGAATCCTACCAGGAGTTCGCCACAGGATATTTCCTGAGCCGCGAAGGAATGCAATGGTTTTGGGATCAATATACGACAGATCCCAATGAACGAGCGCAGATTACGGCGTCCCCGTTACGTGCCACCACAGAGCAGCTCAACGGGCTACCGCGTGCGCTGGTCATTACAGGCGAGGCCGATGTGCTGCGCGATGAAGGTGAGGCCTATGCGAACAAGCTGCGTGAAGCAGGGGTAGAGGTAACCGCTGCACGCTTTCAGGGCATCATCCACGACTTTGTGATGCTGAACCCATTGTCGGAAACCGCGGCCAAGCGCGGTGCGATCACGCTCGCTACCTCATGGCTGCGCCAAGGGTTTGAGGGCTAGTACACTATAGAGCATTTTAAGGGTGCCGTCGTGTGATTTGATCCAGTTCCTTTGAACGATTAGGCTGTCTTCTTCCTGCTGACATCTATTGCAGGGAAGGCAGCCTTTATACATATCTGCAATGAAACCGCTTCACGTTCGTCGAACAGAGTGATAATATAAAATTTGAACGAGTTTGACCGACATTCAGCCTAAGGGGGATATCCATGCCATTTCAGGGACAACGCATTTTACCTGCAGCTAAGCATATGAAGCAGCTGGAGGGTATTTTGGACAGTTCTTATGAGTATGCTGTTTTTCTGGATACGCATGTAGCGCAGCTACGCAACCTGTACCAGATGGCTAGGAGTCGCAGCAAGCAAATGCTCCTGCATGCCGATCTGGTGCAAGGCTTGAAGAATGACGAGTATGCGGCTGAATATTTGTGTCAGGAAATTAAGCCATTTGGGATTATTTCGACCCGATCCGGGGTGATCGCAACCGCTAAAAAGAAGGGGATTCTTGCTGTACAGCGGGTGTTCCTGCTCGATACGATTGCGCTGGAAAAAAGCTACGCGCTGGTGGAAAAAACACGACCTGATTATATTGAGGTGCTGCCCGGTGTTGTTCCGCCGATGATTAAGGAGGTCAGCGAACGCACGGGCATTCCTATTTTGGCGGGCGGACTTATTCGCACCCCTGAGGATGTGGAAGCGGCGTTGGCTGCGGGAGCTACAGCAGTTACGACCTCCAATAAACAACTGTTCGAGCATTATAAGCAATAGCTTTTATTTGAATCAAGTGGGCAACAATACATAAATATGCAAGGAGGCTGGGAAACGATGGAGCAATACATTCTTGCCTTGGATCAGGGCACAACCAGTTCGCGGGCCATCTTGTTTGATCGGCAGGGAAAAGTGGTATACAAGGCACAACGGGAGTTCCCACAGTATTTTCCCCAGCCGGGGTGGGTAGAGCAAAACGCAAATGAAATATGGAGCTCTATTTTGGCCGTCATCGCCTCCTGCTTGTCGGAATCAGGTGTGAAAGCCAGCCAAATTGCCGGGATTGGTATTACGAATCAACGGGAAACCGTAGTGGTGTGGGATAAACATACGGGTCTGCCTGTATATCATGCGCTGGTATGGCAGTCACGGCAAACAGCAGGGATCTGCGAGGAATTGAAAAGCCGTGGATTTGATCATATTTTTCATAGCAAAACGGGACTGCTCATTGATCCCTACTTTTCTGGCACCAAGGTCAAATGGATACTCGACAACGTCGAAGGGGCACGAGCTCAAGCGGAGCGCGGGGATTTGCTGTTGGGTACGATTGATACCTGGCTAATCTGGAGATTGTCTGGTGGTAAAGCACATGTAACGGACTACTCCAATGCGGCCCGCACACTCATGTACAACATTTATGAGCTAAAATGGGATGAGGAGCTGCTGGATATTCTCGGCGTTCCTGCGTCTATGCTACCAGAGGTGAAATCATCTTCTGAGATATATGCGCATACGGTGGATTATCACTTTTTTGGGCAGGAAATTCCTATTGCCGGAGCGGCGGGTGATCAGCAAGCAGCTCTGTTCGGTCAGGGGTGCTTTGACAAGGGCATGATTAAAAATACATACGGTACGGGATGCTTTATGCTGATGAACACCGGAGATGAACCCTGTGACTCGGAGCATGGACTGATTACGACGATTGCATGGGGGCTGAATGGTCAGGTAAAGTATGCGCTGGAGGGCAGCATTTTTGTAGCCGGATCTGCTATCCAGTGGCTGCGTGATGGGTTGCGTATGTTCCGCGAAGCCAAAGATAGTGAAGCGTATGCGGCGCGTGTGACCTCGACGGAAAGGGTATATTTTGTCCCAGCCTTTGTGGGTCTGGGCAGCCCGTATTGGGACAGTGACGTGCGCGGCGCGACATTTGGTTTGACGCGGGGAACGACCAAGGAGCACTTTATACGAGCGGTACTGGAATCGCTGGCCTACCAGACTAAAGATGTCCTAACTGCCATGGCGAGCGATTCGGGTGTACCTGTGCGTTCAATGCGTGTAGATGGAGGTGCAGTGATGAACGAGTTCCTGATGCAGTTCCAGAGCGATATTCTCGATCTGCCTGTAGAACGACCTGCTGTGAACGAGACAACTGCACTCGGTGCGGCGTATTTAGCGGGACTGGCAGTTGGGTTTTGGAGCAGTCTGGATGAAGTCCGGGGATATGCTCAGAGTGATCATACCTTTACTCCGTCCATGAGTGAAGACGTGCGGACTGGGCTTTATGGTGGCTGGAAAAAGGCAGTTCATGCCGCAATGGCGTTCAAGTAGGGATGGTTTTACGATAGAAGGTAGCCATCTGACAACAGGCAGATTTCCCTTTTCATAGCGTATCGTGTGTGCTACGATATAGATAAGTTAATACTCGTCAGGAGACTTGGAGAGACCATGAACCGCTCGGCATCCGCCGCAGCGATGTTCGTGGTCTTTTTTTGTACCTTATGATGATTCGGTTGGCAGATTGCATCGTGAATATATACAAAGCTGGAGGGATACATGATGGGAGAACAGGGATTTGCTGCGCAGGAGAGAACCGCTGTTTTGGAACGTATGGGACATGAGCATTTTGATATTTTAATCATTGGCGGCGGCATTACAGGGGCGGGGATTGCGCTGGATGCGGCGGATCGTGGTTTGAAGACAGCACTGGTGGAGATGCAGGATTTTGCAGCAGGTACGTCCAGCCGCTCGACTAAGCTAGTGCATGGTGGTCTTCGTTATTTGAAGCAGTTTGAAGTTAAGATGGTAGCCGAGGTCGGGAAGGAGCGGGCCATCGTATTCGAAAATGGCCCACATGTGACCATACCGGAGCGTATGCTGCTTCCTTTTCACAAGGGCGGCACGTTTAACGCATTCACCACCTCTGTCGGGCTGCTAGTATATGATTTCCTTGCTGGTGTTAAGCGTAGTGAGCGCCGTCGTATGCTGGACATCCAGGCTACGCTAGAGCGCGAGCCTTTGCTGAAGCGTGATGGACTGAAGGGGAGCGGCAGCTATGTGGAGTACCGCACAGATGATGCTCGCCTGACGATTGAGGTCATGAAGGAAGCTGTTACACGAGGGGCGCTGGCGGTGAACTATGCCAAGGCTGACAAGCTGCTGTATGACGGCGGACGAATAAGCGGCGCAAGCGTAACGGATCGGGTAACGGGAAAGCCATACGAAATTCGAGCTTCACTGGTTATTAATGCGGCCGGACCATGGGTAGATACGTTGCGGGAAATGGATCGCTCCAAAGAGGGCAAGGTGCTACGCCTGACGAAAGGTATTCACCTGGTGTTCGATGCTGAGCGCTTTCCACTCAAACAGGCAGTGTACTTCGATACACCGGATGGACGCATGGTATTTGCCATCCCACGTGATGGAAAAACCTATGCAGGTACGACCGACACGGTGTATGAAGGGGATACGGCGCACCCTCGGATGACCGCCGAAGATCGGGCCTATGTGCTTCAAGCGATCAACGGAATGTTCCCAGATGTGAAACTGACTGTTACGGATGTAGAATCCAGTTGGGCAGGGGTAAGGCCGCTCATTTATGAAGACGGTAAAAGTCCTTCGGAAATTTCACGCAAGGACGAAATTTGGGAATCCCGTTCAGGTCTGATCACGATTGCAGGCGGCAAGCTGACGGGCTACCGGAAAATGTCCGAACTCGTCGTGGATCGTGCGGTACGGGAGCTGGGACGCTTGCACGGGCAAAGCTTCCGGGCATGTCGCACCAGGCATATCCCGATTTCAGGCGGCAGCGTAGGCGGATCGGCGGGCTGGGACGCCTTCGTGAGCAAGCAATCCGCAGCGGGTGTTGCGCTCGGCCTGTCGCTGGAAACGGCTAGAGCATGGGCAACCCGCTATGGCTCCAACACAGAGCGGCTGTTTGCCATAGCGGCACGGAGCATGAAGGAGGCTACCGAGAAGGAAGCAGCGCTGCCTGTGGAAGTGCGTGTCCCGCTCCTGTATGCGATGGAACAGGAAATGACGGTGACACCGTCTGATTTTTTCATACGCCGAACCGGGGCGCTGTTCTTCCAAATTGACGAGGTGAAGCGCTGGAAACAGCCCGCCATTGCATTAATGTCCGAACATGCAGGCTGGAGCGCCGCACAAGAACGACAATATACGGCTGAGCTGGATGCTTACCTGTATGAAGCTGTAACGCCTGTAGAGGTAGAGGCGAAACCCGGCGACGTTGAAGCTATTTGAGACCGCAAGGGATGTATATCCTTGAGCCGTCCATTGCTTTAAGACATGGACCGAAAGCACAAAGAAGCAGCGATTCTCCATTAACAGGAGAATCGCTGCTTCTTTGTATACAGATTGCTTACAGCATCAAGTGGAACAGGAACGGGGCGGCTGCCAAGGTAAAGAGAGCGGCGAGCACCATCGAGATGCTGGATATCGTCCCCGTCAGCGAACTGAACTCGAAGGCTTTGGAAGTGCCAGTACCATGAGCACCGGTACCGAGCAGCACCCCACGTGAGACTTCATTTTCAATACGGAACAGTTTTACAATCATCGGACCGATAATAAGACCGCTCAATCCGGTCAGAATAACGAATACAGCCGTGACCGTCGGATTGCCGCCAATCGTTTGCGATACATTCATCGCAATGGGTGTCGTAATGGAGCGAGGAATCAGGCTGCTCAGCAGCGAAGAATTCAGATGCATCCACTTGGCAAGCGCCATGGAGGACAACACGGCTACAACGGACCCAGACAGCACGCTAAGCACGATTTGTGTAGCATGTTTTTTTAACACAGGGAAATATCGGTACAAAGGGACAGCAAATGCAATCGTAGCTGGCTGTAGCAGCATGGACAGCAAGTGGGCGCCCGAATTATAAGAACGGTAGTTCACACCCGTCAGCGTCAAAATCAAAATGATAACAACAGGTGTAATGAGCAATGGAGACAAATACACCTTGGGCAGTGTGCGGTACATGCGTTTGGCCATCCAGTAAATAGCGAGTGTCAATATAATACATAGAAGACCGGTCATGATGATTTATGCTCCTTTCGTTTACCAAGCAGACTGGCGACCATACCTGTGCAGGCCATCACCAGAAAGGTGCCGAGCAACACGACCAGCATGATGCTCATACCATCGTGTTCCAGCATCGGCCAATAATTCATAACGCCGACAGCGGAGGGAATAAAGAATAATAGCAGCTCGGCCAGCAACCAGTTTGCGCCAACTTCAATCCAGCTTAGCCGGACCAAGCCGGTTTGCAGCAGAATAAAAAGGATCAGCATACCAATGATACTACCGGGTACAGGCAGGTGGAGCCAGGAGACTACCGCGTTCAGGATGAGCGAAAAGGCCATCAGGACGGCGATCTGGAGGACACCGCGTATGAAGCTTTTCATATATAATGGCTCCTATCTTTGAGATCGGTTATTTTCAAACTGTAATGAAATTTTACATCACAAGCTTTCATGAGTAAAATGCATATAAAGAATGTAATCTATTCTGTTTGTCTATGGGAGAAGGTGTAGGTTTGGATATCCGACATTTACAATATTTTTTGGAAGTCGCGCGATTGCGTAGCTTTACAAAGGCAGCCCAGAGCATGTTTATTACCCAGCCGACGATCAGTAAGACGATTAAAAGTCTGGAAGATGAACTGGGGGTCGCTTTGTTCGACCGAATTGGCAAAAGAATCGAACTGACGGATGCGGGCAAGGTAATTGAGCTTCAAGCACAAGCGATTGTAAAGTCCTTTCAGAGCCTGTCCTCGGAGCTGAGTGATTTGATGAACCTGAAAAAAGGACATATCCGTATTGGCCTGCCCCCTATGGTCGGATCGAGCTTTTTTCCGCGTGTCATTGGAGAATTTCATAAGGCATATCCTGATGTGACCATTCAATTATTTGAGGACGGGGCGAAGAAAGTGGAACAGGACGTAGAAGCCGGAGCATTGGATATCGGGGTGATTGTGCTGCCTGCGGTTGGAGATATGTTTGAGACATTTCTGTTTGTGGAGGAAAAGCTGAATTTGCTCGTTCATCCTACGCATGCATTGGCAGAGTGCAAGGAGGTACCGTTATCTGCGTTAGCGGAGGAGGCGTTTGTACTGTTCCGTGAGGATTTTACGCTGCATGACCGTATCATTGCCGAATGTGTCCGTGCTGGCTTTCAGCCGCGTGTAGTCTACGAAAGCTCACAATGGGATCTGATTAGCGAAATGGTTGCTGCAAATCTGGGGGTAGCTCTGTTGCCGGAGGCCATTTGCCGAGATCTGGATTCTGAGCGCTTGCGTGTTCTTCCATTGGTGGACCCCGTCATTCCTTGGCATTTGGGGATGATCTGGCGGAACGATCGTTATCTGTCCTTTGCCGCCAGAGAATGGATATCGTTCACACAGCAATTGTTGCGGACGGAATATGGCGGGAAGTAGTCATTCCGCGAGAAGGTGAGTACGATGCAGATGTGTACCGAAGGAGGACGAATACTGCTTACATCATAAAAAAGCTGCCCTGAGGGGCAGCGATGTAGCTTGCTTCTATGAGTGTGTTTGGTTTATTGCACGCTTGGTGTGAAGGTACTTGTCCATAATACGGTCAAGTCTGGAGGATTTGTCCAATACACGTTCATCTTTTAATCCGTGTAAGTCAGCCATGCGATTCAGTTCACGGCGTTCTTTTTCCATGAGTTTTTCCAATTGTTCGAGGTTCACAAAGCCCACCCCCCATGTCGATTGTAAGGCATGTCTCCACTAGCGGCAGAAGTTTTTTTGATAACGATGTTATTTCCATTTTACCACTTTTTATTAACAATAATCCAGCTTTCCTGACATTTAGCGACTAATATCTATGGTTTTGCCAGTTTCACCTGATTGCGTCCTGAACGCTTAGCTTCATATAATGCCTCATCTGACTTTTCCAGTAAGTGCCTCGATGCAATGACAGGTGAACTGCCTGCTCCGATGGATACGGTTAGAGAGATCGAGGTTCCGTCATTCAAAAGAAAACGTTCATTTTCCACAGCTTTCCGAATTTTTTCGGCAAAGCTTGCTGCTTTCTGACTATCACAATTTCCAATCAGAATGGCAAATTCCTCTCCGCCCTTACGGGAGGGGTACGCCCTCGTTGTAGATTCCCGGGTTAACAGCATTCCCAATTGGCTTAAGACGGTATCTCCGTTCAAATGACCATACGTATCATTAATATTTTTAAAGTGGTCAATATCCAGCATCACGAGTCCAAAGGGTTGTTTTGTAGTCTTGGAAGTATGAAAGACCTCTTCAAATAGCGCATCGAAAGCACGTGGACTGTAGAGTCCGGTTAAATGATCCCGATTTGCAGCTTCTTCCAGTAGATGAACAGCCCGTTCTGTTTTTTTGATATAGGACATCATAAAATAAGTGAACAGGCCGCCAAGCAACTTAACAGTTGTGATTATTATAATAGATTCATTATCAGGAGGGTTAACTACAAAGAAAGTAGATAACAGCGACACTACAGCAGCTCCAAGTACGGCCGACATCCACTTGCGGAGTGTTAGGCTTTTTTCTCGAATAAAGATAAGTGAAATGCCCAGTGTCATGAAACAATTGACGGCAGCAGTCAGAGAAACATCTGTCCAACCACCTGTGATGTAAATACGGTACAGGCTTATGATCAAGGTGGTCAGCAGACCGGATACCGATCCTCCCATATAAACAGATATGATAATCGCCAATTGGCGCAGATCGACCACAAAGTGCCCACGGACCCATAAACCGGTCATCATTAACAGAATGCCAAACAGACCCAGCATTAAACCGTTCATTACCCGATAAATGAATATATGTTTTTTTAGGTAACGTTCATATTTCCGGAAAAATAAATTTCCAAAGAATAAGAAGCTTGTTAATAACGCAAAATTGTTAATTAATTCTTTTAACATATCCCTATCCTTTATGCTGTAATGAGAGTTGTAGTATCGTGGGGAATAAAGCAAAAGGCCCCGTTTCTATATTTCGGTAAAAAGTAGGCATGAGTGAATACCAATTGAATACAAACGATTCTTATGTCCCTTACGTTTCGTTTATCTACGTGGTACAGTGAAAGGACTATGACCGGAACGGGTGATCGTATGAAGGAACCAATTCACATATCGGTGCGTCCACTTGTGGAATATGTGCATCGGAGCGGCAGCATTCATAGCGGCTTTCGATCGAATAGCAGTATGCTCGAAGGAACTCGCGTGCATCAGGTTATCCAGAAAGGTTACAAGGAGCATGACCGCAAAGAGGTACATTTACGTACAGAAATTCCGTATAAGGACGAATTGTTTATCATTGAAGGCCGCTGTGACGGACTGATTGAGCTGGATGGCGTATGGACGGTCGATGAAATTAAATCGATCTCTTTGCCACTCGAAGATATTCAGGGTGACGGCCAACCTGTACACTGGGCACAAGCATTTCTGTATGCCTATATGATTGCTCGTGAGGAACAACATCATTCGATGCAGGTGCAGCTTACTTATGTACAGGCACACAGTGAAGACATTCGCCGATTCAGACGGGAACTATCCTTTACTGAGCTAGAAGCTTTTGCACAGGAGATGATTGCTGATTATGCTCCGTATGCATTTCTGCTGAGAGCACATGCGGAAAAGCGGGATGCCAGCATTGCTATGTTGAACTTTCCCTTTGACACGTATCGTTCGGGTCAGCGAACGCTCGCGGGTTCGGTGTACAAGACGATTGCCGAAGGGGTTAACCTGTTTGCCAAAGCACCTACAGGTATTGGTAAAACGGTATCCACCTTGTTTCCTGCGATCAAGGCGATCGGCGAAGGATTGGTGAGACGAGTATATTATGTGACGGCTCGTACCACCACTCGGGCAGCAGCCGAAGAAGCTTACGCCAGAATGCAGGCTCAAGGGCTGCACATGCATGTGGTGACATTGACTGCGAAGGATAAAATTTGCTTCAAGGATGAAAATGATTGTGATGCTGGATTATGCAGCATGTGCAAGGGCTATTACGACCGGATCAACGGCGCGGTTTCCGATATTTTGGCGAATGAGACGTTAATGACTCGGGCGGTGATTGAGCATTATGCGCGCAAGCATAAGGTATGTCCCTTTGAATTTTCGCTGGATGTGGCGTATGCCTCGGATGGTATAATCAGTGATTATAATTATGTTTTCGATCCACGGATTTCTTTGAAAAGATTGCTGGAGGAGCACAAGCGAAAAGGTGTTGTACTGGTGGATGAGGCGCATAATCTGGTCGAACGCGGCCGGGACATGTTTTCGGCGGAAATTTTGAAATCTTCTTTTCTGGAACTGAAACGAGAATTTAAATTGCTAAGCCCAGAAATTGCGGTGGCTGCGAGTGCAGTGAACGCACATATGATTACGCTACGCAAGCAATATGCAGATACAGGAAAAGCAGTAGAGACAGCAGCACCGCAAGAGGTGCTGGAGCTGTTGGTGCCTTTTGTGGAAGCAGCTGAACGTGAACTGGTAACGGGGGGCAGCACAAGCCATGCAAGCGGTGAGGGTACAGCTTATGCATTGCTTCTAGATACGTATTTTACCGCTCAGAATATGCTGCGAATTGCAGCTTTATATGATGAGCGGTACGTTACTTATGTGGAAGCAGGGCGCAGTGAAGTGAGGGTCAAGCTGTTCTGCCTCGATCCTTCTCACTTGTTGGGACAAGCTATTAAGGGCTATCGCTCAGCCATTTATTTTTCCGCGACGTTGACACCGCTTGCTTATTACCGGGACATGCTCGGAGCAAACGAGGAAGATTATACGTTACAGGTTCCTTCGCCCTTCCATCAGGAGCAGTGGGATGTACGTCTGCTGCCGCTCTCCATCCGTTATCGGGATCGTGAGCGTTCCAAAGGGGCGATTGCGGATATGCTGGCTGCATTGGTTGTGGAACGGAAAGGAAATATCCTTGTATTTTTCCCGTCCTATCCATATCTGCGTGAGGTGTATGAGGAATTCATGCTTCGGGACGTGTCCGCAAATACGTTGGTACAAAGTCCGGGGATGACCGAACCAGAGCGGGATCAATTCCTAGAGGCCTTCCAGCCTGGGCAAGAGCACACCTTGCTTGGCTTTGCCGTATTGGGTGGTGTGTTTGCTGAAGGTGTCGATTTACCTGGGGATCGCTTAAATGGGGTAGTGGTCGTCGGCGTCGGCTTGCCGCAAATTGGAGCAGAGCGGGATGTGCTGCGGAATTATTTTTCGGAACAGGGACGGAATGGTTTCAACTATGCGTATGTATATCCGGGAATGAACAAGGTTCTTCAGGCAGGTGGCAGACTGATTCGCACAGAGCACGACGAAGGATTGCTGATCCTGGTAGATGATCGTTTTGCCAAGGAACCATATGCTTCTTTGCTGCCTGACGAATGGCAAAGCTACCGGCTGATGGAACAAGCGGGATTAAGGAAGGAATGGATAGACTATGAACTTTAATTTTCATAATGACTCCATACGCGGGGTGCTGCGTAGCTTTGGACATGAAGATGCCGAAGTGGATAATATAGAGACTTTTGTGACATTTGCGCGCTTGGCTAATGGTATTTTCAGAGAAATGGATACGGATTTTAGCAAGTTGGGGGCTTCTCAGGGTCGGATTATTGTTCTTAGCCTGTTGCATTGCCATTCGCCGCATCGCATGACACCATCAGAGTTGGCGGAAAAAGCTGATGTGACGCGTGGAACCATGACGGGGCTGATCGACGGATTAGAGCGAGATGGCATGATTGAACGTGTGGCTCATGAGAGTGACGGACGGATGGTGACTGTCGGATTAAAAGAGGCAGGACGAGAGCTGTTAAGTAAGATAGTCCCTTATTATACGAAGTTGATTCGGTCGTGTATGTCTGAGTTTACGCCACAGGACCATAAGATGATGAAGGGTTTACTGGGAAAAATGAAGGGCGGTTTTGAGCGGTCCTTGCCGAAATGCTGAGTTCCTAACATAGGGAATAAGGAATAGGAGAGAGAACATGTTCTTTTATACAGATGAGGTCTACGAAGCCCGTGATTTTGGCTCAATGGATGCCAGAGAAGGCGAGTGGAGAAATTGTGAGTTTACCCGGTGTCGCTTTCGGGGTGTGGAGATGAATGAGTCCCTCGTGGAAGGCTGTACTTTTGTGGACTGTGATTTTACCGGAGCCATCCTGAATGCATCTCACTACAAGGAGTCGGCTTTTACCAATTGTTTGTTCACCAGCGCCAATCTGTTTGTAGTTCGATTTGATAACTGCAAGCTGGTAGGTTCAGATTTTGCGGGGGCGAATATGGATGGTATCACAATTACGGGCGGAGACTGGTCTTATACGAATTTGCGTCATGCAGATTTAAGAAAACAAGATTTGCGAAAAATACGATTCAAGGAAGCCGACTTATCCGAATGCAATTTGGAAAAAGCAGATTTGCGGGAGGCGGATCTTACCCGGGTAAGACTGCACAAAGCCCATCTTCAAGGAACAGACCTGCGCGGTGCGAAGATGGATGGCGTGAATTTTAAAGATCTGGACATCACGGGAGCCAAGTTGGATATCGAGCAGGCAGTAGCGGTGGCCCGCTCCTATGGAGCCAAGGTGGAAGGCTAAAAAGCACGGGATACAGGACCCGTCTCGATCTGCGGTACCCCGTGCGGGTGAAATGGATGGTTGACTCGAATGTGAAGAACTTAATCTTTAGGGGGTGCCGGCAGTAGTGGAATCGCTGCTTCCGGGTCCCGGTTTGGCAAATGATCCACTCCCACAGGCTCTAGAGGCTGCTGTGGAACTGTCCAGTTGCGCGCGGTATCTGCGGCAGTTCGCTGCTCCAGCAAGCGTTTGGCTACCTCATAACATTGATCGACATGCCGATTACCAATGGTTCGCATAGCAGTAAAGCCAATTGCCGCGGCTAGCCCTTGCCCCAGAAGGGGTACAAACTTGCTAACCTGCTTGGTAGCGATACGAATGCCCATTTTTTGCAAAATCTGCACGATAACTTCACGGGTGATGAGTCGCCCGATCAGCTTGCTGCCAATTGAGGTGATAAAACCATACACCATGGATTTTGTTTCTGCGTCCAGACCTTCCAGCTGCTTCTCAGATAATCCGAATTTTCCGTTAATGGCAGGCAGCAGCTGCATCAAAATGCCGACATCAGCAAGAACGTCAGCCCCTGGAACTGGAACTAATACCGCTCCACCAGAAGCCGCAGCCCTTTTCGTCACCATGGATTTACACTCTCTACGGATCTGCTCCAACTCTTCTATTGTTCGGGCTGTCATATGCATCTCTCCTTCATACGCTTCCGATTAGGACCCATGATTCTACCCTGTTATTACACACATTTCTACCTATCTTAAGCATGGAGTAAGCAAAAAATCCCTGATCCACACACTATCGCACATTTACTCCTGTGAAGCGATCAGGCATAATGAAGGGTGGTTGCCGATAAGAAGAAGCCTGTTTTACGGGGATAAAGGAAGGAAGAGACAGATGAGTCAGACAAACGTTTATTTTAATCATGATGGTGGAGTGGATGATCTAGTATCCCTGTTTATGTTGCTTCAGATGGAGCAGGTTCATTTGACCGGAGTATCGGTGATTCCAGCAGATGGTTACCTGGAGCCTGCAACGGATGCCAGCCGTAAAATTATTGATCGTTTTGGACAAAATAAAGGGCCTGTGGAAGTCGCAAAGTCTAATTCACGCGGTAAAAATCCGTTTCCTGCTGCTTGGCGTTTACATTCCTTCTATGTAGATGCATTACCGGTACTGAATGAATCGGGGCGCATGGAAGCACCGCTTTCATCCCTGCCAGCTCATCAGCATCTGATCGAAAAGGTACGCGGAGCTGAAGGTAAGACGCTGTTGCTATTCACTGGACCGCTAACCGATCTGGCGCGAGCGCTGGATGAAGCACCGGATATTGAAGCAAAGATTGAAAAGCTGGTATGGATGGGCGGCACCTTTGAAAAAGGGAATGTGGAGGAGCCGGAGCATGACGGCACAGCAGAGTGGAATGTGTTCTGGGACCCAGAAGCAGCATATCGGGTGTGGCAAAGCGGTATCACGATTGATCTGGTAGCGCTGGAAAGCACAAGCAAAGTGCCATTAACTCCAGCAGTACGCAATCGTTGGGCTGCCGAGCGCCGATATGAAGGCGTGGATTTCTTGGGTAATTGCTATGCAGGATGTCCGCCGCTCGTCTATAGCGAAACGAACTCAACCTACTACTTGTGGGATGTACTGACCACTGCATCCGTAGGACGCCCGGACATTGTCAAGAAAAAGACGGTGCATTGCAGCGTTATCGCAGAAGGCCCGAGTCAGGGCAGAACGGTGGAACAGGCAGAGGGACGCCCTGTGAACCTGGTATACGATACAGATCCAGAAGCCTTTTTTACGTATATGGCGGATTTGGCCAAGCTGGCTGCTCCCAAACGTTACTAAGTCTGACTATGCACAAACGTGCGGCATAGGGTGATAATATTGCCTAGTGACACGTACTCATAACATAAAGCCCGTGACGTTATGCGTCACGGGCTTCTATTACATGATGTGTCCTATAATTATCACAAGCTAGTTTCTATTTCATGCTGACTCCTGATATGTTTTCAGAGTGAACTGGAGCGTTATTTCTGTCCCGCTACCAGGTTCACTGATCCCAGTCATTTTACCATTCATTCGTTTTAATAGATGTTTGGTAATCTGCCAACCCAATCCTGGATTGCCATATGAGGGAGAGTTCCCATGGTCATGCTCAAGCCACAATTTCATTTTGTTAGGAGATATACCGATCCCAGTATCCTTCACCTTTAATTCCAGTTCAACCTCAGGTGCATCGGTCACGGATTGGGCGGTTGCAGATAAGATGACAGCTCCTGTGCTTGTAAACTTTACTGCATTATCTACCAAATTAATCAGCATACGGCGAATTTTAGCTTCATCCCCGATAAAAATAGGCGAGCTGGTGAGATTCCAGTCGAGCTTCAACTCTAGATTCCGCTGCGCGGCTACTTCTGCATACAGGCTCAACACATTTTCCATCATCGTTCTCAGATCAAATGGATCTTCAATATCATCAATCTGCCTGGATTCCATATGGCTGTAATCCAAAATATTACTCAATAACGTCATGAGCGAGCGACTGCTCGACTCCATGATGCTCATATATTGCTGTTGTTCCTCGGTTAACTCCGTCGTCAGCATGAGATCGGTGGCTCCCCATATTTCGGTCAGCGAAAACCGAATTTTATTACTCAGGGAAGATATCAAATCCAGCTTGCTCATGGAAGAGATTTCAGCATCGATCTTGCCTTTCTCCAGCTCAACTACATACCCCAGAAATACGGCCATAGCCTGTAGTGCCTTCAGTTCTGATTCTGTCAAATGTACAGATGGCGCGTCCAAGATACAAATGGTTCCGTAAGCCTGACCATTTTTCATGCGAATAGGGATTCCTGTAAATGAGTGGTTTCCAAGGGTTTTAGTCGCATCTAAATCACGTGTTTGTGGATGAGTAGACGTTTCCGAAATGGTGAGGTAATCCGCAGAATGGTTCAGCACCAGACTGCAATAGCTAAGCTCAAAAGGAAGCTCCTCTCCATTACGAACCAGCACCTCTTCCCGGTTAAATGAATCTACAATTACATTTGTAGCCCCATCATTAGCGGCAATAAAAATGGTATTAACATGTAAAATATCACTCAACACATCAATGACATGCGCTGTAGCCTCTTGAATACTATTATAAAAACCTGTAGGTGAAGTAGTCATATGTCTCCAATCTTGATGCAAAGTGGTGGTTAACAAAACTCTAATAGTTTGTGTATCCCATTCCTAGTCCTCTGAAAGTTTTGCTGGAGCGTATTGTACATTATACATGATTATTTCGTTATAAACCTGAGTCTTCTACTTCGATTTACCTATTCGCTTGCACAAACCTTCATTCCGTAGGTCTAATGCTGGCCTTTCTTGGAGAATTTTTGCATATATTATTACACATTCACGAAAAAATATGATTATTTTCATTCTGTTTTCATAAATTCATATGTAATCTCATGATATGAAAATTGTGTAATAAAATAGGAGGATAGAACCAGTAATATCATGTAAATATTCTATATAATAGGTTCAGAGGTGGAATTATGAATAGACAGGAAGCCCTACAACACTTCCTTAAGACCTATGCAGAAGATGCATTGAACCAGAAATTACATCAAGCAGCGTCTTTGTATGAACAAATAAAAGAAGAGCTCATCTCTTCTTTTATTCAATCCTTTCAATCGATCTGCCTGCAAGCCAATTCCGCAGAAGTGGCCAAGACGAGGATCGGATACATTACTTATTCTATGAGGCGCACGTATCTGATGGACCGTAACTATAACTATGTCGTCGAAGCCTATGATAAAAATTGGTTCTTTGATCCTCAACCTTGTTATGGAATCTATGATGCAGGCTGGGCATTCAGCTTTTTGGGAGAATTGGAGGATGAATTGAATCAGCTTCGAAAACCCTATATGAATAAGATTTTTCAGCCTGATGTGGAGCGATTTGTACTCCAGGCTACAGGGGAATTCCATCAATATGTTCTGAAATTAGCGAAAGATGCTATTCAGCAGGCTGTACATTTACCTGAATTCAAGGCCTTGAAATGTGAGGACGATTTGGAAGTAAGAATAGGAGAGTATAAAGGAATCAGTGAGGTGGTGTATTCAACAGCTTATGGAGTACTACATGATTCAACAGGATAATCGTATTACGGAGTATATGTATCCAGTAGAGATGGATCGCAGGCAGTTATTGGAATGGGCAGCCAGCGAAGAGGATTCCGTTTTACAATTTTATGTATCAGGCGATGCGGACTATCTTGATTTTATAGAGCATCCGGTATCCATCGTTTCGGAACAACTAAAGGAAATATTTGATATATATCATGCCGGATTAAGCTGGAAGCTGATTGTTTTTGCCGATATGCAGCGAATGCAGCAAACAAGGTATTGGCTGGCTAATCCGCCTAGCCTGATGTGCTTATCACCGCGTAGTGAATATCATAGGGACGGTACACTGAAGAAAATCATTCTAGATGAATATGCGGTGGAGAATCATAAAATATTCAGGATTCAGGATGCCAATCATCATATCATTGTTGACCTTGATGTGGCTGAATGTATTTTGAAGTTCAATCTGGCAGGCTTGAAATTACAAAAGGTCGATACAGAGGGGTCATCTATACAAAGGAGAGTCCAAGAATGAGTGAGAGCTATGTAGTGGATGGGGCACAGATACATTGTAGCTATGGAAGTCATACGGGAAGATTTAGTGTTTCAGCTAACAGGGGGATTAGTATTGGCGACAAACTGCAAGGGAATATTCAGGATTTTCACCCGCAGACGCATATCCCTTCTTTCGGAAAGTGCCGTAGTATGCATAATCCTGCAGTTTCTTCTGCTAACAAAGGCAATTCCGGAAAAATCATTCCGCAGCCCTGCAAACCGAGCGTTTCTATGCCTTGGTTGAATGGAAAAAAGGATGTATACGTAGATCAATCTCCGGCTCTTATGAGCTGCTCCACGAATTTATGCATGTGGTGCGGCAAAATTTCATTCACGACAGATGGGCAGGAATAGTTAATAGAATGTAGGATTTGCATCATATGAAAAGCAAACGGGGGGAGTAAGATGGGACTGGCAGGAACTATGCTGACTTATGGAAATATTAGAGTGAATGCACCGTATGAAATTATCAGGCTGCTTGATTTTGAATTGACACAGAAGATAAATGAGCACGGCAAGGTGTACATCACTGCTCTCATACCGGATGAGGATCATGCAAAGTATGATGGACTAGCTTACGATGAAGATGTGCTAGAGGTATATGAGACGGATGAAGACCGAGGGACAGTTAGCATCTTTAAAGGAATGGTCACCAATATTAGAATTGCATTCAAAAATGGCGTATATCACATGTACCTTGAGGCTGCGTCTTTTACATATTTATTGGATCAACAACGGAAAAACCGTTCGTTTCAAAACAGCAACTTGACGTATTATCAACTGTTCCGCGAACTTATAGATGCCTATCCACATGGGGATTTTATTGACCTGGCGGACAGCGATCAAAAGCTGGGCGGCTTTACTATTCAGTATGAGGAGAGTGATTGGGAGTTTCTAAAAAGAATGGCCTCTCATCTGCAAACTGGACTCATTGCCGAGATTACATCCGTATTCCCGAGATTATGGTTAGGTACCTCAAAAGAACAGGTAAAAGGTGAACTGCGCAGCATTAACTTTTCCCTCCAAAAAACAAAGTCAGGTCCCCAGTATACATATGCTGAAGTAGAGGATACGAAGCGTTTTGAACTTGGAGATGTCGTCGTGTTTCAACGAAAGCATTGGGTTATTGATCGGATTCATGCAGAGATGAAGCAAGGTATTATGACCTATGACTATGTTCTCGTTCCAGAAGAAGGCATTCCGAGGGAGGTTATACATAATCAGTTTATTAAAGGTACCTCTATTGAAGGGAAAGTTATTGATTTAAATAGTGAAAACGAATCCGTTAAACTTCACTTGTCCGTGGATTCTATGCAGTCCAAAGTCGAAGGGTGCTGGTTCTCTTATCCCACCATGTATACCGGTGATGGGATCGGTTGGCATTGCATGCCTGAGCTTGGGGATCATGTCCATTTGTATTTTCCATCTAACAAAGAAAAGGAAGCTCGTGTAGTCCAATCTCTGCGTAAGAGAGACTACAAAGGAGATGAAATCAGCAAGCCGTCAAGAAAGCTATTTCATACCAAAACTCAAAAAGTGGCGAGATTCGACGACAAAGAAGTGGCACTTTCCACCCAAAAAGAAAAGATACTTGTGCGCTTGAATCCAGCTTCCGGTATTCACGTCTATAGTCATCACGATCTTACATTTCACGCCGATACAGACTTGGTGCTGCATGGCAAAAAGGTACAAATGACCGCTACTCGCGAAATATCTCTGACGTGCAAAAGCAGCTATATCCGAACCGATGGAACGCTTCATATCAAGGCTAGTAAGCTCATGAAAAATCAGGTGCCTGATGCCGAACTGAAAGCCTATAAGTCCCTAGTTCAAGAATTGAAAGGGAAGGGATATCCGCAATGGGTGCAGGACTTGCTGCTTCAATATAAAACGGACTACTACAAAGCCGTGGCAGCCGGGGACAAAAAAGGGGCCAAGGAAGCAGCAGCCACGGCCAAGCAATTGCGTCAGCAGGTGGCAGAAATAGATCGTATGCCTGCCTGGGCCAGAGCGCAAATGCACGAATACACGTCCCAGTGGTGGGAAGCGCACAGCGCAAACGACAAGGCCAAGCAAAAGCAGATGCATCTTCTCGCCAACCAACTGCGTGACAATGTGCTAATCAACGAGCTGATTCGTGGGCATTCAGCCAAATCCTATCTGGATGCGAATCGGCTGGAGGAGCTGTCCGGGCAATATTCAGATGCAGCCCATAAGCTGACCGTTGCTGATCAAAAGGCTTTAGCCAAGGAAGCGGCTGCTCTGCGAAGTAAGTATGGCGTGAACAGCCAGCTTGCCAGGGAGAATTTGAACAAGCTTGCCAAGAAGTATCCAGACAGCTTCTCGTACAAGCTACCAACTACAGGCGAATGGGATAAGGAGCTTAACGCTGCATTGCAAGATTTTGCGAAAAAATACGGCCTGGAGAATAAGGGCTATGGCCGTGATGTGCTCGCAGTGTACCTGCATCAAGTAGCCAATGGTATCCTTCCATGGCCTAAGGTTAGCAAGGCTGCAACGCCAGCAGCTCCAACAACGAAAACGGAACCGGGCAAGAAGACGCCGACTACTCCTGAAAAGCCGTCGAAGGAGGAAACGAAGCCATTAGATCCTAAGGATTATAAAGATGGATTAGTGGCGGTGAAAAAGATTGAAAGCTATATAAGTAGTAAGGGCATAAAAGGCAATCAGGCCCAAGCACTGTACAGAGTAAACGATTACACGAATAATAGTATCATTCAAAAGAAACTGTCCTCGAACCGTAAAGCACCACTCGTGTTTTTCTTTGAAGGAGACGGCTCATACAGTCATAAGCAAGAAGACCACCCGGAAGGTCGATATGGAGCTATGGCAATTGTGGTGATAGACGGCGAGATTAAGTATACAAGTAAAAACGCCAGCACACTTCCTGATTATGAGAGCAAGGATAAAACGGTTAAAGATGGAGTGTATGAGTTTGTAGGGGGGTTGCATCGGGGGTCTTATCCTGCTTTGCGTATGCGGGATGGTGCAGCAGTTCCAGCAACCAAGGGAAGCCAAAAAAAGGATACCACAGCAGAAGGCGTAAATATACACAAAGGCTATAATACGGATACTAAAGGTAGGCCGACTTCGACGGCTTGTATAACGGTCCATAAAGACGAGTATGTAAGATTTCTGAGTTCGTTAGGCGTAGTGAAGAATTCATTGAATGAAAAACCTAATCCTGTAAAAGGACTAGCTATTCTTGATCGGAAGGATAGATCAAAGTGAAGATAATCAGAAACATATTAGTCATTCTTTTTTTAATTATGTTGTCAGCATGTAATGCTTCTCCAAAAGACCCCACTTCCTTTTCTTCGAAAACGGTAGATGTGGCTTCAGAAGTGTTGGAATCGTCTAATAAAAATGATAAAACGGAGCTTGTTAAAAAGAATAGTAAAAAAGAATGGGCTTTAACCGTAGAAGAAGGCAAAGAAGATCCAGCAGAATTTTTAGTTCAGCTGGAAGGCTCAAAAGTTGAACGGTTCTTAAGTGCCGAGAAACTGATTAGTCTCCTACAGTCGAAGGAGGATAAGGAAAAATATCGAGATTCCTATGTGAATGTAGGGAGAATCCAAGAAGATGGGAGTCAAATCGCATTCGTATTAGATTTATTTGAAGAAGCGAGACTATTAATACAGATCTATGATTTAGATTCGGGTAACAAAATAAATGAATTTAAGTTGCCTTACAACCATCCAGTAATTTCGCCTGATTTAACCAAATATTTATATGAGGATAAAGATAAAGCGTATATATATGACACGTTAACTAATCAATCAACAGCTATTCAATTAGATGGAAGTTCTATAGATGTAGACGATATTCATCAAGGACAATTTTCACCAGACAGTGCCCAGTTTTGTTTTACTGACAGCCAGCAGAACATTGTTGTATTTGATGTAGCAGATTATAGAATCCTTAAGAAAATCCATATAGATTCTGGTATGGCGATAGTTAACCAATGGGTTCAGAAAGATAAAATAATCTATTCCCTTGATTCTATGTCAGTAACTAAAACGTACCTGTTAAATGTAAGTAATGGAGAGGAGCGCCTTTTAGGCAAAGGGATGGAGCGACCTTTAATGTCTCGTGATGGGTCAAAGTTATGGTTTGAAAAGTTAGACTCACCGTCCAATTATAAACTGAATATAAATACAGGCTTCGGAAGTAAAGCTGCACCCATCACTACAATTGATGGCAGTATGGCAACACCTGTGCAGTGGTTTTATACCGCTAATGACTTTTCTGAATATGAAAGTGAAATAAAAGTGCATCAAATCAAGGCTTCATCCACTCTATCAAGTGAAGGTAGCCAGTCTTATGATGCCAAAAATCTGGTGGATGGGAATAAAGCTACTGCATGGTGTGAAGGAGTGAAGGGCAACGGGGAAGGAGAAACAATAGTATTAGATCTTGGCTCTTTACACAAGGTAAATGGCATCCAAGCTATTAATGGATATGCTAAGTCTGAAAAAAGTTATCGGGAAAACAATCGAGTTCAGAAACTAAAGTTGCAATTCTCAGACGGCTCCTCTCTGGTATTGAATGAATTTAACGCACGCAAAAATTTTAAAAAGCCCATATATACCTCATTTATTAAACTTACTATTTTATCGGTTGAACGTGGAACGAAATATCAGGATACATGTATATCTGATCTAAGACTTTTCTAGCATTCTTAAAAAAGGAGATAGGCTATGAAGTGGAAAGAACCAACGTTTGGTGCAACACCTATGTTGAAAGCTTTAACAATTGCTAATGCACACAGGAAAGCAAAGGCTTTTGATCTTGCAGCAGAACAGAAAAAACAAAAACTAAATTACCCCGACTGGACCCACACCTGGCTGCGTAAATACAAAGAAGATTGGTATATTGCTCAAGCCAATGGTGACGAGGTTGGTATGCGTAAAGCGCAAAAGCTGGCAGAAGGCCTTCGAAGCAAGCTCCGCGAAATGGATACGTTCCCCAAATGGGCTCAAGAGCAAATGCAAAAAGAAATCGTTCGTTGGATGACTGCGGAGGCAAGTGGAGATATCAGGGAAAAGCTGGCTGCCGAGAAGGCGGGACGAGCTATACGCGAGAAGCTAGGTCTGATTGATACGAGTACTAAAGCACCACCAGAAGTACCCGTTACCACCGAATCGAAAGATGAAGCTACAAAAACGAACGTAAAGACTCCGGCTGGAAAATGGATACCTGCTGAATTCCAGTATAACGGTAGTTCTGAAGCTGAAAAAACATTCAAAAGGCGCTCATTAAATTTCACCAAAATGAAATGGAATCAGGAAAAGTTGCATGGTTTGTGGGAAGCTACAAAGAAGATACAAGAAACATATGATATTCAGATTGATCCCCGTTTTTTGTTAGCAATTATTATTCAAGAAGGAACTGGCAGTTTTAACACTAGTAGTACAAATAGGGCGGCCGATGGTGAGCATGGTGCTGAAACTAATTATGCTAAAGATTTGATGAAAGCCAATAGCTTAATATTTGGAAAAATATTAGGCTATATATATTATGGTCAGGGATTTAGGCAAGCAGTAGTAAAAAACAATAAATTGAGTGGTATTACAGGCAAAGGAGACGTTTTTCAATACTGTAATTGGTTCACGCCGATTCTTAGAATGAAATCTAAGCGAGTTGAATGTGGTATATACGCTAGCGATAACCGTTGGGGTGAGAATGTGCGGAAAATATACAATACCTTTAGTGGGAATGAAGCTTCTAACTATGAACAATACCTGTTGAGTCTTGATAAAAGTGTAACTCAGAAAATTGCTGCATCCGAAGGTATTAAGCTTCCTAATTTTAAATTTAAACCTACCCAAAATGGTAACGATAGCAGAAAAAATGATACGAGTGAGTGGAGTATCGTCGGTGAAAGATAAATCACAATTCGAAATGAGGAAAAGAAGTGTACAAACCAAGTTACGGTTATTTCATTATAATGCTTATAATGATTTTTGGAGTAACTGCGTGCGGTTCCACAGATATCAATAATTATAAAAGTGAGAAAACAGTTAGCGTCAAAGACCAGAGCACAGGGAACTATCGAGGTGAAAGAGTCGAAAAAGCCCAGAATATTGCATCTGCCGATCCGGAGTCCCTTCAGGACGACGACTTTGAAGTCTCATATCGATCACATAAGATTGATAAGAATACGGATATTAAAGAACTTATCCATAAGTGGGGTTACAGTGAAGGATTTGAAGCTAACAATAGAGGATATAATAGTGGGAATGGAACATATAGAAGATGGAGTCTGTCCTATCCTAACTATGAGGAGCCAGAAATAAGATTTGTAGTTTTATCTAAGATTGAACTTGAAGGGGAGGAACTGGTGGATGGTGAAAGCTATTTAGTAGCCGTGAGTTTGGAGAATCCTAAGTTTAAAACAAAAAGAGGCTTGAAGATCGGTGATACCCTTGGCAAAGTGCTACAGCTCTACGGCAAACCGAGTATTGTAACAAATGGGAGTCTGCTTTATTCCAAGAATGGCTTACATTTGAGGATTCAGTGGGATACTGAAACAGAAAAAGTAAATAATATCTTCATAGAATATAATATGGAGAAATCCGTAAAGCAGCAACGTAGTGCTGACTATGTAGAAGAAGGTGCTCAGCCCGACCCTGATCTGGAACCTTATACTATTCAAAGAGAACAATCATTTACCACCACTCTTAATGGATGGGGAGAAGTAAAGTTTATATCCACTTTAAAAGATGAGGATACGGATGATCTGATTCAAGCAAAGTTTTTTTTGGAAGCCAACGACGAGAAGCATGTGGAAAACAAGATCCTGTACGAATTCCCCGAATTTTATGGTAACAACGGTAAAATGATTGATAGGATCAAGGCAGTAAGTTTTAAGGATTTGAATCAGGATGGACGTACAGATATTGTTATTATTGCTGATTATATCACCGGAGTTAATGCACACGGAATAGAGACTCTACCTGTCGCGGGGATTTACTTTCAGAAAAAAGATAACACATACACTACCCAGCCTGAATTGGATAAAAGTATCAATCAAACTGGACATAACCGAACACTTCAAAATGTCATTCAATACGTAAACAAACAACGAATAAACGTACAGTGATTAATACAAAAAGGGAGTTTTTTGAAATCAACTTTATAAAACAAAATAAAATACTATTTTTAATATTGTTATTTAGTCTGCTATTGAATGGATGTTCTGAAAAGCCTACGAATGAGAAGAAACAGGCAGTTGAGCCCATCAAACCTAGCACTCAAGTGATAGAGCAAAAAGTTGTGACTGAACCAGAGTCTGCTGCTCAAGAACAAGATCGAAATAGCAATATTGTGAATCCGGTAAATAAAAGAAATGGAAATTACACCACAGATTCTAACACATTAGATCAGTTTATAAAGAAAATCCAACCCCAAAATGAGCAGCTTCAAAAAATAATAAAAGAAGATTTGGACCATGATGGAAAGCCGGAATATGTGCTTGCTTTTGGATTAGAAAAAGAGGAGATTTACAACATATTTGTAGTCCGGGAGGATGAGGGTTATCACATCATTGATAAACTAGAGGACCCGGTTATAGTTGTGCATCTAAATACTGATGTGAAAATCATGAAGCTGGATCAAACAGACCAAAAATTTATCGTAGTATATTCCACTAGCGAAGTGGATGAGGCCGAAGGATTCTCTATATTTACTTTAGACCATAACCGAATTAACAATCTGAATTACAATTATCCAGAAGCAACAGGGCAAGGAAGCAGGAAGCTAGAGGACATTAATAAAGATGGTGTTTTTGAGGATGTGAGTTACTACCGTTTTCAGGATACTCAACAACATACGATAATAACATATCATAAATTCGACAGCACTGGACCCGAAAAAACAAAAGTCCTATATGAAAATAAGAATAAAAAATTTGTATATCCCACGGTTCCTAAAGATATTATCCAAAATTATTTGGAAGATTATTATCTTATGAATCGCTTCTTGATACACTTGCCTGAAATGGCGGAATTCACTGCGTTGTCAGCAAGTCCGAAAAATCATTTTGAAGATATCATAGATTTTTCCGCTATGGACTATACAGGATTAGACTTGAATGTAAAAGAGATTGCTTATGAGGCTAATCAGCGGGTGTTTTTGGTAAAGAGTAGCTCAGAAGAAGAGGAATCAAACCAAGGACTTCTATTTACATTAGAAAAGCAATCAGGCAAGTGGAAGATTATGAGTATAGAGATGAATGATAAATTGTAGAAAGTGTGATATCCAGCATGAATTACTTGAAGTACGGGCGAGCTTCTTGCGTCCTGTTATTACTCATTTCCTGTGTAGTGCTGAATGGGTGCATGAAGGGACAGGATTCTCCAGCAACTGAAACAACTCATGCACTTTCTCTCCAAAATGACGATAAAACGATTACCTATTCGAAAAAGCTGGACACGTTAGTGAAAAAACTCCATATAGTCAACGATGAAAATAAGGATTCTGATACCAGACAAAATAAGCTTGAGGAGTTCATACAGGAACTTAATTCGTTGTTAAACGAGCCTGAAAGTGTAGAGATGAAGGATGAAGAATTAGTAGAAAAGTTCGAGAATAATCTCATTATCTTAACAAAATCGTTTCCGTTAAAAAGCGGGCAGCTAAACGTTAGGGTTATGAATTATAGAGCACCTAAAACGGTGACAGGTACGATCGGAGATAAATACACATTTATTCAGTGGTGGAGTACGAAACGACTTGTACATGCCCAGATGATTGAGGATGGCGGGCCAGAATTGACTACAGACTTCGTGGTTCGGGATTCAGACAAGGGAATACAGCTGTGGTTAGGGGGATATGTCTCCATATATCATCCAGACCCCGTATTTGTTGATTTGTGGGAGTTGTCTGGACAAAAGTGGACGGAGAAAGGCATAAATGTAGGTAAGATGAAGCTCCCGGATGCGTGGGAATTGAACAAGGATATGAATGAGCCCATTATTTTAGAGAGTCGACAACATGATAGCATAGGTATCGAGGTTTTAGACCACGGCGATGGTTTCTTCATAAACAGTGATGATTCTGAACAGAACCTTATCATTGAGTTCTCCAAAAGTGGAGAAGTCCGTATTGATTCCGAATATAGCAACGCCTTGAATACTCATAGTGGACGGCAAAGCTATGAACTCATTCAAGAGGAATATTCAAAAAATGGGATCGTGATTAAATACCCTCAAATTATAAAACTCAAGGATATTGCAAAGCAGAAATCTTTAAACAAAATTCTTAAGGCTGATGCTTTAGAAGGATTACAAAACTATGCGGATTCCAATTCTGGAGTCCATGTCGAAATTGATTATGAGATCAAACGACAGAGTGAACGATTCTTGAGCGTTCAATATACGGGTATTCGTTATGTGAAGGACGCAGCCTATCCTAGTCATATGTTTTATACGACGAACCTGGATATGAAGCAGGCTTCAAGAATAAAATTGAGGGATCTGGTAAAGGTCGAGAAATCTTTTATTGAGCTTATAAAAAGCGGGAAGATTACAGCTGTTCAGCCGGAGCAACAAGGGTTAATTGGTGATTTCACAAAAGATGATTTGATTCAATTGTTAACAAATGCGGATGTAACCAAAGGTTCGCCTGCGGAAGCAGAAATGGAATCGTTTAGTTATCTCACAAATGATTCGTTGGGGATGAGTGTACCTATGGCACATGTGGTAGGGGACCATGCGGAGTATGAAATTCGTTTTGCACAAATTCCAGAGAATATTAGGCAAAATGAGGAACTATGGAGTGAGTTAAGTTCTGTTGAGGATCAGTCTGTTTCCACAGTTGGCGGTGAAAAGTTGAATACTGACCAATATGAAATTGAAGAGTCGCAGTCTTTTCAAACTACTTTCGAAGGCTTTGGGAAAGTACGGTTTGTATCGACATATGGGTATACGGAAGGTTTTCGTAAATTCTTTTTCTTCCTATTGGATGACCAAGGACATATTCTGTATCCATTCCCCGATTTCTACGGGAACCGTGAGTGGGTTGCACGTTACGGAGGAGTAGAAGCAGTGGCCTTCAAGGATGTGAATAAGGATGGATTGAAGGATGTTATCATCATTGCCGATGTTGACAACGGGATTCATGGATCTGGTAGAGTTGATGAATTCCCTATAGCGGACATATATTTTCAGAAGGAAAATAAAACCTTTATCACGCTCCCTGAATTAGATGAGGCTCTCAACGATCAGGGACATAATCAAACCATTAAAGATGTCATTCAATACGTAAGCAAACAACGGATAAAGGTAAACTAACCGACATAGAGGAGCGGTAACATGGGATATCCAATCATCAAGTATAATGGAACAGTTTTATCTCTTAAAAATCCGAAAGTTAAAGTTGTACAGAAAATGAATGAGCATGTGAAAGTCTTTTTGACAGGTGTGTTAACGGGTGCTCAAATGGAAGAGTATACAGATCATATGGAAGCAGGGGCGAAGTTAGTTGTTTCTTATATGAATGACGATCATAAACAGATTGTGCTATTTCGAGGGCCAGTCACGCAGTTCAGAATCAAGTTGGTGTCCAATGTAGCTCATTTGGTTGTCGAAGCTCTATCTTATACAAGCCAGATGGATGAAATACCTCATAGACAATCTTTTCAAAATGTAAAGATGAAGCTGCAAGCATTGCTTGAACACGTGCTCAAATCCTATCCCAAAGCCAATTGTACGAGCCGGTTGAAGGATCAGCTTCTACAGGAATTTACGATGCAATTCGACGAAACGGACTGGTCATTTCTAAAACGTATAGCGTCTCGGATTGGTTGGGGACTGACACCTGATCCGATTGGAGACAAACCGCAGTTTTATTTTGGATTACCGGATGGTGTCAATCAAGGTGAACTCAAACAGTATAACTACTCGATGACCAGAAAAACCAAGCCAGGGGCCAGCAAGGAAGACAACCTTTTGTATTACAAAATACAAACGACAGGGGCCAAAGATGTTCTGCTGCATATTGGCGCAGAAGTCAAGTTCAAAGGGAAAGCCTTATACGTCCTGCAGTCTGTTGCGTTTATACGACATAGTGCTTTGTGGCATGAATATGTGCTGACCACATCGGATGGAATGAAACAGGATTTGATTGTAAATGAGAGCATTCGTGGCACCTCGCTGAAGTCCAAGGTTATTGGAATTGAAAAGGATCATGTGAAGGTTTTCTTTTATGAAATGGACAAGGTCAAGCCTAACGTCAAGGAAACCTACGCTTTTCCAACGGCTACATTTTATACATCGGAAGGGAATACCGGATGGTACTGCATGCCAGAGCTGTTTGACTTTGTAGATATCTACTTTCCGACCTCTACAGAAAAAGACGCTATTGTAACTCACTCGATCCGCAAGAGATCCAAAGGCGGTGACTTTATTAAGGACCCGTCGACGAAGATCTTTATGACCAAGTACCGCAAAGCCATTATATTTGAGAAAAATGAAATTTTAATTACGGGGAACGACGATGAAGTGGTGATTCGATTACTGGATGACCATGGAATTGAACTGCGAAGCAAAAAGGATATTCGTGTAAAAGCCGACGGGAACCTGGTGTTCAATGCGGGTAACACAATACAGGTCACCGCGAAGGATGCTATCGGTTTAAAATGTAAAACGAGTTTGGTAGAAATGGATGGTAACATCAAAATGACTGGAGAAAAGATAAAGACGCAATAACTAAAACCACCAAGAGAGGGTAAACCATGGCTAAAGTAACTACAGGAGCAATCGTGAATGAGAAACCGCCTACCCAAGAAGACATGATACAAGAGTGGAAACGTAAAATAAGCAAAGGTGAATATCCTTTTATTCATGTAACTAAGCATAGCGCCCAAAGTGAAGAGCGTTAAATATGTTTAGCAACAAGTAAATAAGGCTCCTAAGGAGCCTTATTTGAGTTTGATGATCTATACCCTTTTAGCACTGTTATGTAGCCGTAAAGGTGAATTTTATTAACTACATTTGTCATTGCATACTCTTTATAATAGTACAAATTAAAAATGGTGTTCATCTATGCAATTTTCCCCTAACATACAGTTACAAAGACCTATTCTACATAAACTATGTACTGTGACCAGATATACTGTATCCAATGACTTTATACTTATTTTTCCTCTCGGCTATATCGCTCGCAAAAAGGATGCACTATAATTATACTACTTCTTAATTTGGGAAAAATTAGACTTTAACATAGATAACAAATATGTTGAAAGTGAAATGCTCGATGAGTATCCCTTCTCAGGAAGAAGGGGTCTTGTATTTGGGGACTTCACTGTCGATAAACCAATCTGGCCCGGAGACGTCAATCACTTCTTTGGTTTTATAATTATAGTAGATGGTAATTTTGTTGTCTTCGTGGCCTTTAATGTACCCATATAGATAGAGCCTGGAGTGGACAGCAGGATCATCCACAGCATAATCCTTTAATATGAAATCGGCATTATAGTGTTCTTTAATAAACTCCACACCGATGGGAGTGGCGACGTCTACTAATTCTTTTTTCTCTTTGTCGGACAAGCTGGAACAACCTCCTAAATACATAATAATTAAAATAAGTGCCAGAATCAGTGGGATTTTTCTGTTCAAGTTACAATTCTCCTTTTCTGGTAATCACCTTTTTTCATAACTCTATAATATATTTACACAATAGACAAGGTGGGAATAACTTGACCTACACTAACGATAAAACATACTGGACCATTGCGGATAAAGTTTATGACCGGGAGTTGACTGCTAAAGATTCTAAAAGCAGAATTCTTCCTGACTGGAAGATTGTTGAACCTGAAGGAGCTATGCTGCATGATACGAACGGTTCTGGATTCGATGCGACTGTATTCCTTAACGAGAAGACCAATCAGGTGATCATCGGTTATAGGGGGACAGAACCTCCGAATCGACCCAAGTGGAGCGTGGCGATGGACTGGGGAACGGATTTCAGCGATGTCGTCGGAGGACGCGCGAAAACGTTGGAAGAAGTCCATCAATATTATGAAAATAATAAGACAGAGGTGGCTAAACTCCCACCACAAGTGCAAAGCGCATTTCTTCAATATGAGGAGAAGTACCAGAATAATCAATTTACACAAGCTGAGAATCTATATGATGTTGTAAAAAAAGAGTATCCCTCTGCTGAAATAACGACCACAGGCCATTCTCTGGGAGGAGCGGAGGCAGAATATGTGGCGGTGCGGAACGGACTGACATCAGTCGCTTATAATCCACCAAGCATTGTACATCTATTACCGGATGATCTTCAAAAGAAGATGGAAAATGGCGATTTTCGAAAGACGAATGTCGCTTATGTCAATCCGAAAGATACTATCGGTTCGGGAGCTAATGATGCACAGCCACATGTGGGCACAACCTACTTTATAGACAATGATTATAAGACGGCTAATAAAGCCAAAATCACTATTCCTGTTTCATTACCAGTCGAAAGAGAAAATAAGTGGGCTAACTTTTTTTTTGGGCCCAAATGGTCTCCCATTGTGTATGTCCCGATTACGTTGCCTATGATGCAGCAAGATCCGATTACAAAGTTCTATAATTCGGTATTTGGAGAAGCGACGCATAGCATGGATCATTTCACATTTGATGAAAACGGCAATATCAGCAATCCACTGTACACCATGGACGGTCAATTGGTGGAAGGCAATCCACGGGTGCAGGCATACGAGCAGATGCTGGCCGCGCGAGCAGAGCTCAAGGAAGTCATGGGCGATCTGGTTGAACGTTACGGTGGACAAATGGGGGCCTTCGGGCAGTTTGCTGCTAATGCACTGGGAGTGAATATCCTTGGAGTAGGACAACAGAATGGTCGCTCCAATGGCGGTGCATATTTTGTAGGCAACAAAAATGGGGGCACAATTCAATTAACACCTGAGGAGCTAAAGCATGCGGCTAACCAGATGCGTTCCAGCCTGCATGGATTTTCTAGCGATACCCGAGCATCCATCCAGTTATTTCAGGCTCATATCGGGACAAGTGAAAGTCAGTCTTTGACCCCAATTGCGCATAGTGCAACGGCAACACTGGATCGGATCAATCGTTGGTATCAGGAATCGATTACAGAGATAGCAGAGTATATCGATCGCAAGGGCCAGGAATTTACGATGGTGGATCAATAAAAAGAGCAGCTGGAAGAACACAACGGGAGGCAAAAGAGATGAGTAGAATATCTTTGAGCCTGGGGGATCTGCGTAGGGCTGTACAGCAGTGCGAGCAGCTAAAGCAAAGACTTCAGCATCAGGAGCAGCAGATGAGAAATATATATGGTCGTCTGCAAGACTGGAGGGGCGAATCGGCTGCTGAATTAACACGTAAAATGGAGACGTTTCTCCAAGGTACAACTGTACGAATACAGGAATTGGACGATCATAAAGAGCAGTTGAAATGTTATATTCGGAAAATGGAAGAAGCTGATCGGCGTGAGGAGAGACGCAAACGGGCTGCACAATGGTGATACAGGCGGACTGCAATAGTTAGGAGAACATCATGAAAGATCAAAATGCATTTGTCATTTTACTTATATTGAATATCGTTTATGGCTTAACGCTATTTGCCTATCCGGCCATGCTGATGGTGGTCGTATTTTCTTTCGATGCACCAACAGCTGGAGATTATCTCATCAGTTATATTTTTGCCTATGTCATAATGAGCTACCCGATAGGAGTATTTATTTCATGGAGCTGTTGGTATTTTTATCATCGTTATGCTTTTAAGAAGGCGTATATCATAGCTAACTTTATGCTGCTGTGGCCAGCTACTCTTGTAGTGTCCTCGTGGATTCAATCGGCTTTTTCTTGAAGGGGTTCCCATCTGGCCAGTCAGCTACATAACATAAAAAAACCGTACAATCGCTAGGGGGCTCCCGCGGGGTACGGTTAAATGCGTTTAAATAAAAACTACATATATAGTAGTAGAAAAAAATATTCTCCCAGAGAGGTGACGATAACGACTTTGTAGTCTACTTTAATTTTCCTGCGGGGAATATAGCAGTGTTTGAAAACTTAAGGGTTAGACGAAAAAGTGTAAAAATGTTGAAAAGCTACAAAGTTCGACATATTGTTCGCTTTTTCGCATCATATGTTATTAGATTAGGGATTTTTGTTTGCTATTTATCGTATATTTATGTATAATCTATCGTGTTGAAAGATTGATTGTACGTAATATGCTGATGAGGGTGGGTTCATGACGCTGCTCGACAGTAACGAAAGCAAGAAGCGGATGTGCCAGATTTACAATGAAGTTTCAAAGGAACTGTTCGGCTTCGGGACCACGCTGCTGCGGGCCACCGTTGAGAACAACATTGTTACCTTTGTGGCGAAGCACCGGCGTTCTCCACGCTCGGCGGCATTGGAAGTGGAAGCCCCCGGCTTGAAGCTGGAAGTGGATTTCCGAATGTCCATGCTGTACAAGAAGAGACTTCGCGAGAAGCTGATTGAGGATATGGAGCTCGATATAGAAGCTTTACTGCGTGATTATGATTCAGCAACGCAGTGGGCAATTACGAACATCATACTGAAAGAATCCTAATAAAATTGGATATTCGGCTTTTCGCTTCGGATCTATCTGAGGGGAGAACCTGTTATAACGCGCAGCGGGATCAACTTATTCTTTGTTTACGAAGAAAAGTATTCTTGTTTTACAAGAGTACTTTTCTTTTTTGTGTCATAAGGTGTGCATAATAAAAAAATAGGGGGAGTTTCATATGAAAAAATGGTTTAAAGGGTTTATGGCTGTGACCTTGGCATCCGTGGTACTGGCAGGTTGCGGCAGTAATGCTACTGGTGGTCAGACAGATGGAAAAGATGGCTCAGCTGGTGGGAAAAAGAAACTAGTTATTTCCACATGGGGCTTCTCCGAGGACTTTTTTAACAAAGAAGTGTACGAGCCTTTTGAAAAAGAACATAACGTTGACATTGTGGTCGAAATTGGAAATAACGCGGAACGGTTGAACAAAATCAGTCAAGGCAGCACAGACGTCGATCTGATTTATCTGTCTGATTATTATGCTCAACAGGGAATCCAACAGGGATTGTTTGAGAAGCTGGATCGCAGCAAGGTGCCGAACCTGAACCAAATTTATGATATTGCCAAAGCGCCGCTGGGTGAGGAGTATGGTCCTGCTTATACGGTCGGGCGTCTCGGTATTGCCTATAATCCGGAGCTGGTGAAAAAGAATGTGACCTCTTGGGCTGACCTGTGGGGAACTGAGTTCAAAGGAAACGTGACTTTGCCGAATATTACGGCGACTGCCGGACCGATGATGGTAGATGCAGCCTCCAAGGTAGCGGGTAGTAAGGAGTTTAATGAAGACCAAGCCTTCGAAAAACTGAAAGAGCTGAGTCCGAATATCGTTAAGTTTTATAGCAAAACGTCCGAGTTCGTGAACATGTTTAGTCAACAAGAAATTGCGGGCGGTCCGATCATGGAAATGTACTTCAAAGATTTGCAGGCGGCTGTGCCAGGAGCAAAATTTGTAGCTCCTAGTGAAGGTGCTTACGCAGTCATGAACACGATTAATGTAGTGAAGGGCTCCGACCAGAAGGAGCTGGCTGAGGAATTTATCAACTGGCAGCTGAGCAAGGAAGTTCAAGAAAAATCCGCCAAGGCGAAGGTTGATTCTCCGGTGAACACGCAGGTGGTACTGTCGGGTGCGGATACAGAAGGAATTACGTACGGTACAGATGTAGTGAACAAGTTGACCAAGCTGGATATGAAGTTCGTTAACGATCATATCAAGGCATGGACAGATCGCTGGAACCGGGAAGTAGCACAGTAATGAAAAAGGTCATATTAGATGTAGATACGGGCATTGATGATGCGTTGGGTATTTTACTGGCCGCCAAAAGTGGTCAGTTGGATATCCAAGCGATTACTACAGTATGCGGTAATGTCTCACTTAAACAAGCAACATTGAACACATGCAAAATCCTCGACCTTTTGGATAGACCGGATATTCCGGTTTATCGGGGGGCGGAGGCTCCCTTAATACGTAAAGGTCTGCACGAGCACCGTGTCCATGGAGAAGACGGCATTGGAGGTGCATTGAGTGGAGTAATCCCAGCAATGTCTGCATCCGAAGGTTTTGCGCCGGATATCATCATCGATACCGTGATGGCTCACCGGGGGGGAGTGACGCTCATTTGCACCGGGCCGCTCACCAATTTGGCACTGGCGCTGCTGAAGTGTCCCGAACTGACGGATCACGTCGATGAGGTCATTTTTATGGGCGGTGTTATTCACGGGTGCGGCAATATTACACCTGTAGCGGAGTACAACATGTATGCTGACCCTGAAGCCGCACGCATCGTATTTCATGCAGGATTTGGTCGGTTGATACAGGTGGGACTGGATGTAACACGGAAGGCTCTGCTGACTGCCGATCATATTGCTCGTCTGTCCCATCCTGCAATTCGTAATTATGTAGCTGAAAGTACGGCTGTTTATACCAAGCGTTATGAAGAACGCAACGGGGTAAAAGCGTGTGCGCTTCATGACCCGCTTGCCGTAGGTGTCGCATTAAATTCGAGGTTAGTAGATACCTCGTCGTTGTATGTCGACGTGGAAACCTCCAGTCGTATATGTGACGGACAAACGGTGGGCGATGTGCAGAACCGCCTTAATCATAGCCCCAATATGAATGTGTGCGAACAGGTGGACAGCGAAGCTTTTCTGGAGCTGTTTATCCAGGTGCTGAATAAGGAATAACATTTTGATAACCGCAAGGAGCTACCCATGAAGAAAACATACTTGTATTGGCTGCTGCTGCCAGGTCTGCTCTTTCTGGCGGTGTTCATGGTCATTCCGATTGTGTTGACGATCGGTTCGACCTTCGTACAGAACAGCTCATTCACCCTAGAAGGCTATCTCCATTTCTTCAAGGACCCTTATTTTCTGAAAATATTGCTGACTACGCTGGAAGTCAGTGTCGTAACGACACTCGTGTGCGTATTACTCGGCTTCCCGACGGCTTATTATATTTCGCAAAAGGCCCCGCGTCGTAAAGGTATTTTACTTGCGCTGGCTATCTTTCCCTTATTGACGAGTCCGGTGGTGCGGTCATTCAGCTGGATGGTCATTCTGGGTCGCAAGGGGCTGTTAAATAACGTGCTCATCGGTTTAGGACTTGTAGATGAGCCGCTGAATATTTTGTACACCCCGACAGCGATGATTATTGGTCTGGTTCATTTGTTTTTACCGCTGATGATTATTTCACTGATTGGTGTGCTCGAAAATATCGACGGTGATCTTGTTCATGCTGCTCAGAGCCTCGGGGCTTCCAGATTCAGCGCATTTCGTAAAATCGTATTTCCGCTGTCTGTGCCGGGCCTGATCATTGGAAGCATTCTCGTTTTCGTAGGTAGCCTGACTGCATATACGACACCAGCACTACTTGGAGGAAAACAGCGGGTTATCGCTACATTTTTGTATCAGAACGCGATGACGCTAAACGACTGGTTTTTAGCTTCTGTTATTGCAACAATTATGATTGTTATTACATTTATCGTGGTCGGTCTCTTAAATAAGGCGGCCCATAAACTCAATCCGAAGGGGTAGGTGGATATGCGGGAGAAACATTACGGACTAGGCTTCTTTAGCCTGCTGGTCTTCATCTTTCTGCTCGGTCCGCTGTTGATCATATCGGTCACTTCTTTCGAGCCGGGCACGGTATTAAAATTTCCTCCGCAGGGCTTTTCTTTGCGCTGGTATGAAAATATTTTTGAAGTGGATTTGTTTATGTCCACGTTCAAAACGTCCATTGTCGTCTCTCTGCTAGGAAACATCTCGGCACTGCTGATTGGTATGCCTGCCGCCTATGCACTTAGTCGCTTTTCGTTTCGCGGGAAGGATGCGCTGAATGCTTTGTTCCTTTCCCCGTTGCTTATACCGGGTATCGTTCTTGGTTTTACACTGCTGCGCTATTTGATCATTGTTTACCATTTACCAGTATATGCTGGATTATTGATCGGACATACGGTGATTATGTTGCCGTTCATTATTAGAGTCATTGCATCCAGTTTGTCTAACTTTGATTTTGCGATTGAGGAAGCAGCGCTTAGTTTGGGGGCTGGACGGCTGGAAACCTTTTTCAAGGTGGTTCTGCCCAACATCCGCTCAGGTATTATTGCGGCTATCCTGATTGCCTTTCTGGAATCATTCAACAATGTCGACATCTCCGTCTTCATGACAGGACCGGGCTTCAGCACCCTGCCCATTCAAATGCTGACTTACGTCGAAAATTATTTTGACCCGACGATTGCAGCGATTTCGGTTATGCTGATGATTTTAACCGGTATCCTGATGTTCTTGATTGAACGACTGATGGGATTGTCTTACTTCACTAAAAGGTAATGGAGGCTTCAACCTTATGGCACTGCTTACTCTGGATCGCGTATCGGTCGCTTATGACAACCAACTGATCTTGCAAGATTTCGATTTGCAGCTCGAACGGGGGCAATTGCTCTCGTTGCTCGGACCGAGTGGTTGTGGCAAAACGACCACACTTCGTCTCATTGCAGGATTTCTCGAAGCTAAACAAGGAACATTTTTGTTTGGCGATAAGGATTATACTCGGGTTCCGGTAAATAAACGGAACTTCGGCTTTGTATTCCAAAGTTATGCACTCTTCCCGCATTTGTCCGTTTTTGATAATGTTGCCTTTGGTCTGCGGTTACGTAAGGTAAAGGAAGATGATGTGAAACGTCGCGTTATGACCATGCTGGATACGGTTAGCCTGGGGGGATTCGAAAAACGTTTCCCCGGTGAATTGTCAGGTGGACAGCGTCAACGTGTTGCGATTGCGCGAGCGCTTGTGATTGAACCCGATCTGCTGTTGTTTGATGAACCTCTGAGTAACTTGGATGCTAACCTGCGTGTAAATATGCGTGTGGAAATCCGCCGCATTCAACAGGAACTGGGCATCACTACTGTGTATGTATCGCATGATCAGGAGGAATGTTTTTCGATTTCTGACCAGGTTGCGATTATGAATAAGGGGAACATCGAACAATTAGATGCTCCATCGACCATTTTTAAATATCCGACGACCGAATTTGTCGCCCGTTTTATTGGGTTTAATAATTTTCTAAGCTTTGACGAGCGTACTGATGAAGGGGATCGTATTCGACTGAATACAGGCGATCTTTCGTTCGGCGTAGCGCGTAATCAGGGTACTGCCCAACCGGGTGCTCGTCAGGGCGCTATTCGCCCGGATGATTTGGTCATTCGAACAGAAGGCAACGAGACAGGGGAAAATGAGCTTCCCGGTATTATTAAAGTAAGTACTTACCTGGGGCGTAGCTATCAGTACGTGGTAGAAACGGCGAAAGGCAACTTTACGGCTAATCAGGAAATGGATACGCCTTACCTGAGTGGTCAACGGGTTACCCTGCATTTTCCGGCAGATAAAATGGTGCTGGTCCAATAATCAGCGGGTTCGATGAAGGAGATACATCATGCGTGCAGACAAAATGATTTTACAAGTTAAGGTGTATAACAGTTACTACAAGACGTTCGAAGAAGGTAATGTAGCTATACTTAATGGCAAGTTTATGTATATCGGTCAGCGTGGTCTGGAGTCTTTCGAGGCTGCTGAAATTGTCGAAGGGCATGGGAAATATATGATTCCCGGCCTGATCGACATTCATTTGCATATCGAGAGTACCATGGTGACACCGGCGACTTTTTCCTATGGGCTGATTCGCAATGGGGTAACGACGATTGTACCGGAACCGCACGAAATGGCGAATGTTTTCGGATTGGAAGGCATTCAGGAAATGATGGAAGCCAGCAAAGATTGCGTGGCTGATATGTTCTACGGCATTCCAAGCTCTGTCCCGGCAACGCCGCTCGAAACCTCAGGGGGCGAGATTGGTATTCCCGAGATTGATGCGCTACTGCAAACCGGCGAAATGATCTGTCTGGGTGAAATTATGAACTATGTGGATGTCATTCGTGATCCGGAGAGCAAGACGAATCGCATCTTACGCCATGTTCGTGAGCACTATCCGGAGCTGATCATTGAAGGCCATACGCCGCAGTTGCTTGATCTGGACCTGCATCAGTTGATCTATGCGGGAATAGGCTCGGACCATACTCACCAAAGTATTGAAGGTATGAAGGCGCGGATGGCTGCCGGAATGTTTATTGAAATCCAGGAAAAATCCATGACCCCTGAAGTGATGGACTATCTTATTCAGGAAGATGTGGCACAACATTTTTGCTTCGTAACGGATGATGTGATGCCAGACTCTTTCGTAGAGCGAGGGCATCTGAACCATATTGTAAGTAAAGCAATCGGAATGGGCATGAAGCCTGAGGATGCTATTTATGCAGCTACGTTTACTCCTGCTGCACGGATGCGAATGCATGACCGCGGAACAATTGCACCGGGAAAAATAGCTGACTTTGTACTGCTGTCCGATCTTGGTCAATTTGATGTGGAGCAAGTCTATAAGGACGGACTCAAGGTATTCGATAAGTTCGAGGAATACCATCAAGCACCGATAAAAAGCCGCTTCCCCGCCCATTTTTATCAAAGTGTGAAGCTCAATCCGCTCACGGAACAGGATTTTACGGTAAAGATGGATGTAGCTGATGGCACACATCAATGTCGTATTATGATGGTCAAGGATGGCTCTACTTTTACGAGCGAACGGATTGCACCTGCACATGTGGAGCAGGGTGAACTGGTATGGGAACATGGTGAACATGGACTCATCGCTACGTTTGAACGGTATGGAAAGAATGGCAACCGTGCTTACGGTTTGATCGGGGGAGATACGATTAAACGTGGGGCAGTGGCAACCACCTATTCGCACGATAACCATAACTTGCTGGTCGTAGGGCATAACAAGCAAGATATGATACTGGCTGCGAATACGGTTCTATCCAGCCAAGGTGGCTTTTGCGTAGTTGAAAATGGCAAGGTGCTGTCCCATTTGCCGTTAACCGTAGGCGGGATTTTAACAGAAGGACCGCTGGAAATGGTTGCGGCCCATGTGAAGGAGCTTCGTTCAGCCTTGCTGTCGCTGGGCTACCGCCATTACAATCCAATCATGTCGCTGAGTACGCATTCTTTGCCGGTCAGCCCGGCCTTGAAGATTACCGATCACGGCCTGATTGATGTAAATGCAGGCAAGGTTGTATCCTTAATCGTGGAACCTTCAGAGATGCAAGAATAAAAAAAGAGCCGACCCTCTTACGGGTCGGCTCTTTTTTTGTCGTGGCTAGGTATGAGGTAGTAGGTTATGGACTTTGCCTACAATACAGATACTTTAGCAGACAAAATTAACATCTTCTTTACTCCTATTGATGTAACCTATGTATAAAAGATAAATAAGTCTTGGTCTGGATATCCTATTGCCTATAGAGTTGTTTGATTTACAATCAATTCACGTAATCTTCATGATTAAAACCGAATAAAGACTTGAAAAACATCGACATAGTGTTATAATTAAAACAGGATTTAGATTAAGTCTAAATTAATTAGTAAATATTTATTGGATTCACGCATGGGATTTTGAAGAAAATCAGACACTACTGTTAACGAGTATCCAAGCTTTACACCAACTATATTTTGATTGAAACGAGAGGGGATTTTAACATGAGTACATTAAATCATACGAACGCACCTACACAAGAGGCTATTCAAGAATTGCACAAGGCATTGAATCGTCAGGTAGCTACCTGGTCTGTATTGTATACGAAACTGCATTATTTCCACTGGTATGTGAAAGGACCTAAATTCTTCACACTGCATGCTAAATTTGAAGAGCTTTACAATGAAGCAACAGCTAATCTAGATACGATTGCTGAACGTTTGTTAGCTATTGGTGGCCGTCCGGCTGCGACCTTGAAGGAGCATTTGCAACTTTCAGCTATTCAGGAGTCTGCAGGTGAGCAGACAGCTGACGATATGGTGAAGTCCGTTGTTGCTGATTTTAAAACCATCACTGTTGAACTGGCTAATGGGATGGAAGCAGCGGAAGCAGCACAGGATAAAGCGACAGAGGATCTTCTTAACGGCTTGAGAGAAGCAATGGATAAACATATCTGGATGCTGAGTGCGTATTTGGGATAATTAGTTGGTGTATATTTCCATGTATATGGAGATCAGGTGAACAAGATACACATCCCGTTGGTTCCAGTCTGCCACTGGAGTATAATGACGAGAAGGCGTGGAAGACCACGGGCTCTTGAGTCATGGAGCTGCCGGGATGGGGTGTATGTTATGGAAGTAAAACAACAGCTTTTGCATGAAGCGGAGCAGTTTATATATACATGTTATGAGGAGCTGGGCCGAAGCCGCGATGAAGCGGAAGCCCGGCTTCTTAATATTCGTTACGACATAGAGGCTACGGGAACGTATGATCATACTTACGAAGAGCTGGAGCACGGAGCGCTCATGGCTTGGCGCAATAGCAATCGTTGCATCGGGCGCTTATTTTGGGACAAGCTTTTGGTCAGGGATGCGCGGGGCGCATCAGATGCGACGGAGGTGGTCAGCGAGCTACTGGAGCATATACGCATAGGAACGAATGGCGGTAAAATTAAGCCAACGCTTACTGTATTTCGTGCCTCCAAGCCGGGGCAGCCGAATATCCGCATCTGGAACCATCAACTCATTCGTTACGCTGGATATGAAACCGATCAAGGGATCATAGGAGAACCTGCCTCGGTGGATTTTACCAATGCTTGTAAAGACATGGGCTGGCAAGGGGCGATGACTCCTTTTGATATATTGCCACTGGTTGTGGAAGCAGGCGGACGGTCTCCAGAGCTATTTGATATTCCTGAACATTTGGTGATGGAAGTAGCCATTGAGCATCCAGAACTTTCGGGTTTCGCTTCCTTGGGATTACGTTGGTATGCCGTGCCTATGATTGCGGACATGACGCTGGAGATTGGCGGTATCATCTATACAGCGGCTCCCTTTAACGGCTGGTATATGGGAACAGAAATCGGCGCCCGTAATTTTGCGGATACCTTCCGCTATAATATGTTGCCACAGGTGGCTAAGCTGATGGGGCTGGATACGACGAGTGAAACAACGCTTTGGCGTGATCGGGCGCTAGTGGAATTGAATATTGCTGTGCTGCATTCTTTTAAAAAAGCGGGAGTCAGCATTGTCGACCACCATACCGCAGCGGCACAATTCAAGCTGTTTGAGGAACGAGAAGCCACGGCTGGGCGCGCACTGACAGGCAATTGGACATGGCTGATCCCCCCGCTATCCCCGGCGACAACGCATATTTTTCATAGTTCCTATGATAATCGGCTTGTGAAGCCGAATTTCGGAGTTCAAGACAAGCCGTATACGTCGAGACAGGCTACTAGTACAGCAACAGACACAGTGCTTCAGCAGAAGCGCCAAGGCTGCCCTTTTCATTCCGGATAACGATGGGAATGACCTAATGGCTGGATTAGGACTCCAGCTTATCCCATGCAACGATAAAAAGGGTAGCCAGTGGCCCTATTAATAGGGAGAGCAGAAACCAGTTTAGCCCGCTCCGATTTTTGGACTGTGCCAAGCCGGCATTAATCAGGGCAAGCGTTCCCCAACCTATATAATAATCTTCTGACATGGTATTCTCCTTTGTAAAAAGGTATAATATCGTACTGTATATGGTATGAACACATCCATGATTTCATAAGTTTAAAGTAAATATAACTTTATATATCCTGGTTTGAGGAGCGAAGCTAAGTTGGAAAGAAATCAGGCAGAGCGCATTGTCGCTAAGCTGTTGGAACGGGCTGCTATAGGTGTGACAGTCAAGCTGGAGAAACGTTTTCCTGGTGGAAGGCTGATTGGGGGCAAGTATGCCATGAATGCTCACGCCATTACCATGTATACGGACGTTATCGAAACACAGTGTTTACAGATGTTCGGCAGCGTTGATCGAGTTGAGGAGTATTTTACGGTTGTGCTTGCACATGAGATCGGGCACGCCGCCGATACGGAATTAGTGGACCTCTCCGATGCGTTGGAGCAAGAGAACGGGATAGGGACCCGGCAACGACTTGCGCTGCAAATTGAAGAAAACGCATGGAATTATGCGCTTAGACTGGTGCCTGAAATAGAAGCAACGTTTATTTCTGCCGTAATAGACGAGTCCTTGCTGGCCTATCGGGTCCCGGTTATAGAGCAGTCCGACATTGCGTAACGATGATGATCCAAGAGCCGTCAGGCTCTTTTTTTGTTGATTAGAACAGACGAGATCGGGTCGGATGATTTAAAGAAGTAGCTTTTTAAGCTGTGACACGCGTCCCTGGGATAGTTCGAGCATTTCGGCTAATTCTTTTTGAGATACATTAGGATGCTCCTGCATGAGCTGTTTTAGTTTATTCAGGAGATCATTCTGATTTCTGTAACTCCTTCTTTTCTTGGGCTGGACAGGACGGGATTCATTCAAATGACTGGAAGGATTATCGCTCTTCAGATTTTCAATACAACTTTTACATATCAGATGATCCCTAAAATAGCTCAAATGATCTACGGCACCACAAAAATAGCAAGAAACCCCCGTATACTTGCGAATCATCAGTCCCTCTGGGGTAATAAAAAAATCGAGGGCATCTCCAATATTAATATTCATAGAATTGCGCAGCTCCTTGGGCAGCACAATGCGGCCCAAATGGTCTAATGGCCGTGTCATTCCTGTGTTCTTCATCATTTTTCCCCTTTCCTGAAATGCGCTTATAGTTGTAGGAATTGTATGTATATATGCTGGAAGTACAAAGCGCTTATATTACAGTTTGTTTTGGTATAGCTATGCTGAAAAAAAGCTCCGGCATGACGAACAATTACGTCTGCCGGAGCATTGTACAGCCAATGAATCTAAGATGTCATGTCGAATTACTGTGGGTTGGTTGTCCAAATACCGGCTACTTTTAATTGAACCCGTGGAGGCAGTTTCAATGCGGCTAATGTCAGATCGGCCAAATCCTGCGGTTGAAGCATGCGATCCTCATCACCAATAGACAATCCTGCGTTTGCCGCCAGTTCTGTATTGACAGTACTTGGAGTCAGCGCGGTGACGCGAATATTCGATTTGCGAACTTCCTGCATCAGTGCTTCCGTGAAGCCCATCAAAGCAAATTTGGATGCGCAATATGCCGAGCCTGTTGCAAAACCTCGTTCTCCTGCCGTCGAGGAGATATTAATAATGTTTCCGCTCTTTTGTGCCAGCATGCTTGGAAGAGCAGCATGTGTAACATAATAGGTTCCCATCAGGTTTACGCGAATAATACGTTCCCACTCTTCGGGGTCCATATCTGCGACTGTGCCAAAGGTAGCAATGCCTGCATTGTTGATCAAAATATCGACAGCGCCCAATTCGTGTTCCAGTGAAGCTACAGCGGCAGCGGCCTGTGCGCGATCCGATATATCTGCAACAGCACTCACCACTTTCACGCCGTATGTACTCCCCAGCGAATCCTGCAGCTTTTGCAGGTCAGTCAATGTTCGTGAGATTAATCCCAGGTTAACGCCTTCCTTGGCTAAAGTTTCGGCAATTGCTTTACCGATTCCTTTGCTGGCTCCTGTAATAATGGCTGTTTTATTCTTAAGTTCCATCCAGTCTCCTCCTTTTCACTCCATAACGTGGTTGTGCATGTGAGCACATGGTTTCATTATACAAGGTTAAACTCATTGAACCAAACTTCGCCTCTGATGAGGTATTCATCTAGAGGTCTCCTATTTGGAAATATTAATATCCCCTGAGGTGGTTTCTACCTTTATCACGTTCACACTACCGGGAACAGATTCGGGAGTATCTATACTCCCAGAGTCAGAGTGGACATTATAAACACCTTTAAAATCGGGAGCTTGTTTAATCTTCACGTCACCAGAATCAGCATTCACTTCCAAGTTGGCTACGGCGCGTTGCGTAATATTTGTCTCCCCTGAGGTTAGGGAAATAAGGCCATTACCGCTATAATCGCGGATGGTAACATCGCCTGAAGTAAGCTTCAACTCCATATCTGCTGCAAGCTGACTGGCTGTAAAATTGCCGGATGTTAAATTTGCGATCAGGTGGGTACTTTGGAGGTTTGTAATCTCGGCAGTGCCTGAAGTAGCGGTGATGGAAGTATTCTGCACGGAGGCATCTTGAAGTTTTACATTCCCTGAATGTGCATCTACCTGTAGGTCAGTTAGTGTTTCGCCGGAGGGCATCTCTACGGTAATCGTTTGATCCAAATCAGGGGTGATCGAAAGAAATGACAAGGAAGCGGCCGGCTCCGATTGAATCGTAAGCTTACCGTTCTCAATTCGGGCATTATGAATTTGGTCGGCTACCTTTGTCTGAACTTCTCCACTAATGCGTATCGCACCTTGGTCGCCAGAGCCGGGAGTAAACAAAATAGAGACATCATCAGAACTGTCCACTTTCAGCTTCTGTAGCTGACCACGTGTGAACGTCCATTTTTTGTTAATCGCAGTTGTTTCCTTCATGACTTGTTGACTCCATGGGGCACCGTAAGCCACCATTCCGGCTACACCGATCACAATGCACAGACCTGCTGCAATAAACCACTTTTTATTCATGTTGTTAGTAAGCTCCCCTCAGGGTAGTCTGATTCCATTTCCAGTATCGTACTGTGCCTTTGACCATAAGGAGTAAGAGATAACGTACTCCAGGCAGCAGCAATAGACCTATACCCGTCAACGTGATAGAGAAAAAGAATTTGGCCGGGTAAAAGGTGCTGTTCAGCGCATAATCAGTAACGGCGAGAAGGGGGGCTGCAATGAAGCTGACCGCTACCACGGTCAATGAAACCCATACTACCCATAGGGTAGCCATAATCGGGATGGAGATCAGCAAGTTGAGAAACAGCAGTCCTAAGAAAGTAAAAAGATTGCGTGCGAAGCTTCCCTGGCGAAGCGGAGGAGAAGCGTTCCAGGCTGCATTAGGATCATCCAACGCTTCTCGGGCAATATCCTCTGGGTTACCCAGCTCATTGGCAATCTCACTTTCGCTTTTTCCATTGACCAACCCGTAGTCAAAATGCTGGCTCAAATCACTAAGCAGCTCATTGCGTACCTCTGCAGGGAGAGGAGAAAGACGCTGCTCCACCTCTGTAAGAAACTGTTTTCTATTCATCGGAATTTCCTTCCTCCAGTAGGCTTGCGACATGATGGACAAAATCATTCCATTCCCGCGTAAGTATTTTTGTATAATGGCTTCCAGTATCAGTCAGCCGATAATATTTACGGGGAGGCCCCTCGGTCGATTCCTGTAAATACGTTGTGCAGTATCCTTCTGATACCAGACGGCGAAGCAGTGGATATAGGGCTCCCTCAGCTACTTCAATATGACGGGAGACGGCTTGAGCCAACTCGTAGCCATAACGGTCTCTGCGTCCAATTAGAACTAGAACGCACAGTTCCAGTACCCCTTTTTTGAATTGGATGTTCACATTCACGAGCGGTGCTCCCTTCCTGGATGTTATCAATGATTCATAGGTGTCGTTCGGAATAAGGGGAAGAAACGTGTGTTTGTGCATAATTTGTCACGGGTACTAATTATAGAACAGTAGTCAGGTATAATTTAACATCATGTACTGATTAATGCAAGGTACTAAATTTTTAATAATAAAATATTTGTGCCGAAATGGGCAGATTTTCTTTCTTGAAGGCTTTATTGAATAGCGAATGTTGTAGAAAAAAGTAGTTTCATTTGGAAATTCCTCGAAATCTGGCTGGAAGCCCAAATAGGATGCCGCTTTAATTTCATTCATTAAAATGATAGATTGTAAAGTATTCAATAGGGTTAAAGATTACTTTTTATGAAGAGGTGGTAAAGGGTGGATTGGAAACACTGGTATGTGGAACTGGAACAGGATGATGAGTCTTGGGATGTATCTGAGGAGATTGTTCTGCGTGGTGTAGTACATGTTAATTTTTGCGGGCAGCCCTCGGAAGTAGAAGTCGAATTTATCGTGGGAGCCGACTCCGAAGAACAGGCACAGACTATAGAAGAACCTACACAGTTGCAAAAAAGACATGGGAGCAGTATATGGAATATTCGTCAACTATTCATCCTCAAGTGTTGGAGTCCATACACCATCATTATGCTGGCATAGTGGAAAAGTACCGGAATGCTTACAGTACATGGGGAGAGGACCCAGATGAATATGCGCCTTATGTGGAGCGACCGGAACAATTGTTGGATCGAATACAGCTTATGTCTATACTGATTTCCGACTCATCGGCAAAGGATGAACTGTATTTGAATTTTAGTTGCTCCTGGGATCGAGAACATGGCTTAGGCGTACATATGAAGCAGATGAAAATGGAGCATATTCAAGGCGTATATACATTATATGATCTAGAATAAATCCCCCTTCCTGGCTTTTAGCAATAAGGGCCGGAAAGGGGAATAGGACAAGGCGAAAATGATGGCGCGATTGGATACGATAAAAAAATTAGTTGGATACAGCCAATGCAGCCCGGGCTGCTTGAGCTGCTTGTACCATTTGCCGCAAGGCGGCGACAGATTCCTCTTTGGTGCGGGTTTTCAGACCACAATCCGGATTAACCCAGAACAAATCTGATGGCAGTACGCGCAGGGCACGCTGGATCATGCTTAGCATTTCAGATACATCGGGGATGCGCGGGCTGTGGATATCGTACACGCCCAGACCGATGCCTTTGTCGTATACCTGATCTTCAAAGCTGACAATCAGTTCTCCGTGGCTTCGCGAGGTTTCAATAGATATAACGTCGGCATCCATATCGGAGATGGACTGAATCATATGCTGAAATTCGGAATAGCACATATGCGTATGGATTTGGGTCGCTGGCTCAACGGTGGCCGTGGTCACAAGGAAGGCTTGAACCGCCCAATCCAGATAGGCTTGCTGTTGTTCTTTTTTCAGCGGAAGCCCTTCACGAATTGCAGGCTCATCGACCTGAATCATGCCGATGCCCGCTTGTTCCAGTGCCTCTACCTCTGCCCGTAATGCCAGAGCCAACTGTAAAGCAACTTGACTACGTGGAATGTCATTACGTTCGAAAGACCAGTTCAAAATGGTCACAGGACCCGTAAGCATTCCCTTAACAGGCTTGGAAGTTAACGATTGGGCGAATGCCGTTTCTTCCACGGTCATGGGCTGATCGAAGGAAACGTCTCCGTATATAATCGGCGGTTTGACACAACGGGAGCCGTAGGACTGCACCCATCCGTTTTGCGTAAAAGCAAAGCCATTCAGCTTTTCACCAAAAAATTCAACCATGTCGGTCCGCTCAAATTCCCCATGTACAAGCACATCAATGCCAATGTCCTCTTGGATATCAATCCATTCCTTAATTTGCTGTTGGATGAACGTTCGATATTGCTCGGCAGACCATTCTCCTTTGCGATAGTGCAGGCGGGCCTTGCGGATCTCGGCGGTTTGCGGGAAGCTACCAATGGTCGTCGTAGGCAGTGGAGGCAACTTCAGCTTATTTTGCTGAATCTCACGACGCTCGGCGAAAGGAACGCTGCGTGACAGAGGCTCTTTGGCCAACAGGTCGGCCAGATCGGCAGCTGTCTGTACGCGTGCCGCTGAACTGTTGAAACGGGCTACCGCATCTGCACTTTGTCCAAGCTTGGTGAGTGCGGATGGATCGTGTTTGCCAAGTGCAGCCGTCAGGATGGCGATTTCCTCTAGCTTTTCATCAGCAAAGGCCAGCGCTTGTACCAGCTCCTTGTCCAGCTTGTGCTCTGCCTCCAGGCTGACTGGCACATGAAGCAGACTGCATGATGGCTGTACGATAAGCTGCTCGGCAGTGGTCTGTTCTGCTAACTGACCCAGCAGAGCAGCTACAGCGTTCAGGTCGCTGCGCCATATATTGCGTCCGTCAATGACACCAGCGCCCAGCGTTTTTCCTTTAGGGAAGCCATGCTGCAATATATGCTGAAGATTTTCGCCATCATCATATACAAAATCAAGACCCAGCCCCTGTACCGGAAGTGCGGACAGACGCTCATAATGATCTAGGCTGCCAAAGTAGGTTTGCAGCATTATATTTAAGGAGGGCGCAGCCTGGTTCAAAGCTTCATAGACTTCCTGAATAATGTCCAGATCCTCTACTGGGAATGAGGTGGTCAGGACAGGTTCATCGATTTGGACCCACTGAACACCTTCTGCTGCTAGTTCAGACAGGACACGGGTGTATAAAGGCAGGAAGGTTCTTATAATAGAGGCAAGCTCCTTACGATCATAGCCTTTGGAAAGGGTAACGAATGAATAGGGGCCGATGAGGACCGGTTTCCCATCAATACCTAGTTCTTGTTTTGCTTCACGATAAGCCTGTAAAGGTTTATTTTCAGTGAACACCGAAACTGCGTTCGCCAATTCAGGAACGATGTAGTGATAATTGGTATTCATCCATTTGGTCATTTCACTGGCGGTTGCTCCCTTCTGTCCACGAGCGATCCCGAAATACACGGACAGAGGAACCGGACCCGCGGGACGATAGTTGAACCGTCCGGGAACCAGACCGAACATCACAGATGTATCCAGCATGTGATCGTAATAGGAGAAGTCTCCGACAGGAATGCGATCAATCCCCTTATTGCGCTGCTTGCTCAGATGCTCCAACCGTAATTTTTTCATTTCCGTCTGCAGTTCGCTTTCGTTAATGCTGCCGTTCCAGAAGCGTTCCAGTGCTTTCTTCCATTCCCGATTTTCGCCGATACGCGGATATCCCAGATTACTGCTAATTAAGCCGGACAATTCAGGCCATTCAATAATGGACATGTACTTTTCCTCCTAGTGGGTAGCTGTTTTATTTTTACGTACCAAAAAAAGGCATTCTTCCCCCCAAGGTTAAAAATAAGTAGGGGAAAGAATGCCTCCGTGATTAAAAAATCAAAAATACGGCGACTGCTCTTAACACCTCCCTATCTTCCGTAGGTACTTGCGATGTTGTTAAAATAGGCAGGTCTCCTGACTTACGGATCATGACGCTCAGCAATCCTTCCCGGTCTGTGGACCAGTGGATATATGAACAGCTGAAAGTTCCCCGTTTACAGTGGCGGGACCGTGCCGGATTTGCACCGGCTTCCCTTTTAAGTCTGATCTGAATAGAACAGACACCTATCTCCAAGCTATGCGGTTAAGGTATGACGAATAATTATGCACTCGTATACTTGTTCACCATCATAAGTGAAACTTACAGGATGCGCAATAGAAACTCCAATGGAATCTGTTAGCCATATGAAAAAAAGACAAGCCTTACCCATGATGGGGGCTTGTCTTAGATTAGATATAGCATCTTGCTTGCTGGGTAAGCATCGCCTTATGTCAATGAAACGGTATAACCTGCCTGAATACTGGCTTTCACATCTACCAGACGCTGGTTGCGACTGCCCCGGAAGGGAAGGGTCAGGTCCTTTTGCTGTTCTACAAAACGACCGTCCACAATCACATCGCACAAAAGCGCCAGTTCCTGTCGCTCCTGATCTGTGAGTAGATCTTCATAGACAAAGCCAGTGTAAGCCCACACGGTTCGGTCGGGACAGGCTTCGCGGAAGTCACGCACAAATTGCGAGCATTCTGCTGCTGAGAAAAACGGGTCTCCCCCGCAGAGAGTCAGTCCATCCAACAACGGATTTTCCATGATGTCACGAATGACCTCCTGTTGTCGTTGGGGGGTGAATGGCTCGCCTGCACGGAAGCTCCATGACTCTGGATTAAAGCATCCAGGACAGGCATGACGGCAACCGCTAATGAACACAACGGAGCGCAGGCCGTATCCTTCGTTCAGAGATTCCGGAATGTAGCCACACAAATTCACTTATGTTTCACCCGGTCTCGAACTTCTGCCTGTTTTGCGGCATTAAAGCGAACGGTATAATCTCCTGTCAGATATCCGGTTACCCGACGTAAGCGCTGAAAGTGTGTGTGCTCCTCATCTGTGCCACATTGGGGGCAGCTTGTCCCGATAATCCCTTCATAACCACATTCCGTACAACGATCCACCGGATGGTTGATGGAGAAGTAGCCGATATTCTGATGCAGCGCATACTGAACAATTTTAAGAAACGCATCCGGGTTATTCCGCGCATTACCGTCCAGCTCAATGTATGAAATCGCACCAGCGTTGCATAGGTTATGGAACGGAGCTTCCAAGCTGATTTTACGAGCAGCCGGGAGCGTGTAATACACGGGAATATGAAAAGAATTCGTGTAATATTCTCGATCATTTACCTCAGGAATAATCCCGAAATCACGTTGATCCAGCAATGTGAACTTGCCCGACAGACCTTCGGCAGGCGTAGCAAATAATGTAATATTTAGATTGTGATGTTCACTCATTCGATCGCAATACACGCGCATGGAAGTGATGATTCGCTGTGCCTCGCGGTATACAAAATCATCCTCCCCGTGGTGTTTCCCGTATAGTGCCTTCATGCACTCAGCCAGCCCGATGAACCCAATCGAAAGCGTACCGTGTTTTAGTACGCCTCCCACCTTATCATCTGGTGCCAGTTGTTCTCCACCTTCCCATACCCCTTCGCGCATCATAAAGTCCGAGGCTTTGGCCGGTTGGCTGGTCTGGATTTGATAGCGATGAATTAGGCCATCTACCGCAATGCGCATAACTTCTTCTAGTCTCGCATCAAAGCGATCACGGTCAGGTGTCAGGCGTTTGCCTGTGCAAATACCATATTCAATGCCAAGCCGCACCAGATTAATGGTATTGAAGGAGAGATTCCCCTTGCCACTTTGCCGGTTTCTACCGAAACGGTCAGAAATGGTGCGGGTACGGCAACCCATTGTCGCTATAATGGTATCTGGATCATCAGCACGGTAAAAAGGCAGGTTGAAGGTGGCATCCACATTCACAAAATTGGGATACATCCGTCTGCTAGAGCATTCTACCGCCCGTAAGAACAAATCATAATTGATGTCGCCTTCTGCCTGGTTGATTCCCTCTTTACATTGGAAAATATGTTGTGGAAAAATAGGAGTTTCCCCGCTGCCCAAGCCGCGAATAGTGGCCTCCAGCAGCGATTGAGTAACAAGCCGTCCCTCAGCAGACGTGCACATTCCGTAATTCAGTGAAGTGAATGGAATCTGTCCCCCCGCCCGACTGCTCATGGTGTTCAGGTTATGAATGAGCGATTCAGCAGCCTGCCGGGTTTCCGTCTCCGTTTCTTCGCGTGCGAATGCGTAGGAACGAGGGCAGACTTCTTGCAAATGGGGATTGGCCATATGTAGTTCGTCGTCAGACAGACTGGATTCTATCTCTTCCTCGAACAACCGGAGTCCCTTGCGCAGATGCTTGCGGAAGGACCGGGCAACGTATGGGGCAAGGTCCCAATCGATTTTATTGGCAGAGACACCTCCGAATTGGCTGTTTTGCTGAGACTGGAATATGATGGCGACTAGTGCCATAGCAGACATAATCGTTTGCGGTGTGCGCACAGAGCCGTTGCCTGTATTGAAGCCGTCTCGCAGTAAACGACCAAAAGGAATAAAGATACAATTTGTAGTTCCGAGTGCATATTGGTCCAAATCGTGAACATATACATACCCGTGGTCAATCGCGTTCGTCAGCTCAGGCGGAAGTACCCGCAGGCGCGCATACCATTTGGCATACTCGGACCCAAGCTTGCTCATTTTGCCGCTGAACGATTCTCCATTCAAATTTGCATTCTCCCGTAGCATGTCCAGATCTTGTGCCCCAATGACCCGCTCGCCGATGTCGTATAATTGATGTTCCTCCAGCACCTTCATCGTAAAACCCTCCATATAGTAAAATATATATATTTTTCACAAAAACAACATATTGATGATATCTTGTGTTAACGAATTGTTTCGATCTATATATTGTATATACGTATACATTGAGAGTATGTGACTATTGTCACATTGGTAGAAGCGGACAGCATAAAAAAGCCAGATACAGAGTAAGGGACACATCCGCGGAAATGCACCTTACTCTATATCTGGCCATCGTAGTTGCGATGAAAATGATAGGCTTGCGAGTACATAGTATATGATCTTGGGATATTGTTTTGAGAAGGTTTAGAGTAGCTTTTTCAACTGGGACACCCGGCCTTGAGAAATATCTAGCATTTCTGCATATACTTTTTGTGGCAGGTTCGGGTGTTCCTGAATTAGCTTGCGTAGCTTTTTTACCATTTCACCTTGCTGCACTCTAGATTGCTTGGGTTGCCAGGTTGTGTTGGTTCGGGTCGGCTTAGAATCTTCTTGAGCCTGGATAGCATCGGTGCTTGTGGCATGCACATTTTCATCGGTCTTTAATACCTGGATGCACTCTGCGCAAATAAAGCTGTCGCGAAAATAAGTTAAATGATCCACCGCGCCGCAAAATTTGCAGGAGACACCGGTGTATTTTCTTAGTACAAACCCTTCTTCATCTACGAAAAATTCAAGTGAATCACCGATATTGATATCCATTGTGGTCCGCATTTCCTTAGGAAGTACAATCCGGCCCAATTGATCTAGAGGTCGTGTCATTCCAGTATTTTTCATTAGAGCTTCCTCCTTCCATGATATATCCTGATTATACCAAAAAATATTATTTTTAGCTTTGTATATTGAAGGTAAAATACAACTTTTTTTGTCTTTATGCTGCGGTCTCTCTTTCAATCAGTATAGGATGTTTTCGGTATTGTTGCCGGGGTACCCCTTTTTAGCTATGATATATTAAAACGCTTTCATGAATGAACTTTTAATCATCTTAATTAAGCCAAGGAGATGACGGATATGAGTCATGAAACAACGGGTATCGAATATTTATTTCAAGATCCGAAGATTCATCTGGATGAGCGTGTACGGGATCTTGTGTCGCGACTAACCTTGGAGGAAAAGGTTGAATCCATGTTGCAATACCAGCCGGCCATTGACCGATTGGGAGTCGCAGCTTATAAGCACGGTACAGAAGCGGCACACGGGATAGCGTGGTTGGGTGAGGCGACTTCATTTCCTCAGCCTGTAGGATTGGCATGTACTTGGGATACGGAATTAATGCGCCTCATCGGCTCTGTTATCGCAGATGAGGCGCGTGTTTACTATCGTCGTGATGCCAAATTAAACGGTCTGACCCTGTGGGCACCTACAGTGGATATGGAGCGTGACCCGAGGTGGGGACGCAATGAGGAAGCTTACGGCGAAGATCCATATTTGACGGGAGAGCTGTCAAAGGAGTTAGTCAAGGGGATACAGGGGGATCATCCGGTATATTTGAAAGCGGTTGCCACTTTAAAACATTTTCTGGGTAACAATAATGAAGTGGATCGGGGAAGTGGCTCCTCCAGTATAGATCCACGAAACCTGCGAGAATATTACCTAAGAGCCTTTGAGAAGCCTTTTACGGAAGGCGGCGCCCAGTCGATGATGACTTCTTACAACCTGATTAATGGAACGCCTGCTACGTTATATCATGGGGTTAACGATATTGTCAGGGACGAATGGGGGATGGACGGCTTTGTTGTAAGTGATGCGGGGGATATCATGGGGATTGTCAACGATCATCAGTATTACGATTCCCACACGCCAGGTGTGGCCGAATCTATTCAGGCGGGAATTGACAGCATTACAGATGATGCAGAGCTCTCCAAACAGGCGATTCGTGAAGCCTTGGCGCAAGGAACGCTACAAGAAGAAGACTTGGATCGGGCACTGTTCCATACGTTCCGCGTCCGTTTTCGTTTGGGGGAATTTGATCTGGCGGCAGACAATCCTTATGCCTCAATCGGAGAGGAAGCTCTCCTGACAGAGCAAGCCCGTGAATTGTCGTTGCGTGCGGCGAGGGAGCAGATCGTATTGCTTAAAAATGAGCATGAACTCTTGCCTTTGAACCCTGCCCGGTGCGGCAAAGTAGCGGTCATTGGTACGCATGGCAATGAGGTGTACCGCGACTGGTATTCCGGTACGCTGCCCTACCGGGTTACACCGCTGGAGGCGATTCGTGCCAAACTGGAAGGTGAGGACGCAAAGGAACGCGTCGTGTACCGTGATGCCAATAATCGCGTGACCTTGACGGCGGCGAATGACGGAGCGAAGCTCACAGTCGATTCTTCTGGTGAGATGCGCCTGTCCCAGGATGGAAAGCCCACGATATTGACGATGACGGATTGGGGCTATGGCAGTGTGACGTTACATGATGAGCATCTAGGTACTTACGTGACGAGTGATGAGGAGACGCTCCGTGTGACAGCTGATGAAGCGTATGGCTGGTATGTCAAAGAGGTCTTTGGGCTGACTCCTGTTGAACAAGGAGAGCATCTGTGGACAACATGGAATGGCAATTCAGTGATTGCCGGAACGGAGGGCTCATTAAAGGTAGTGGAGGCTGAAAAATCTGTACTTCACGCTGTAGAGAGTAACGCCTCGACAGCCTCGACAGTTTCAGGACAGAGCCATACAACATTCCATGTAGAGACGGTGTCAGATGGTTTAGCGGAAGCGATAGCCGCTGCGCAAGCGGCAGATACAGCAATTGTATTTGTTGGAAATCACCCGCTCATCAATGGAAAGGAAGAGAATGACCGTCCAGGCTTGGAACTGCCAGCTTCCCAGCAACGGCTTATCGAGGAAGTGTATCGCGTCAATCCGAATACGATTGTGGTTCTGACGGGCAGCTATCCATTTGCCATCCCTTGGGTTCAGGAGCATATTCCAGCGATCGTATACACGTCTCATGCGGGACAAGAGCATGGTACAGCAATAGCGGATGTGTTATTTGGAGACTACGCGCCAGCGGGGCGTTTGAACATGACTTGGGTTCAGAGCGAGGATCAATTGGGCGACATTAAAGATTACGATATTATTCGCGGCGGTCGTACCTATCAATATTTTGAAGGTGAACCTTTATATCCGTTTGGCCATGGATTGACGTATTCGCCTTTTGAATATAATGACCTGCGTACGGATGCCCCAAAGGATAGCGTAAAGTCTATTGCTGCACTGAATGCCATGGATACGCTCCAGGTGTGGGTAGAGGTGACGAATCGGGGCGTGGCTGCTGGTGAAGAGGTTGTACAACTCTATGTACGTCCCGGTGCCTCACGAGTAAAGCGACCACTGAAGACATTGTGCGGATTTCAACGCATTCGCCTAGAGCCAGGTGAGAGGCGAACGGTTTCCTTTACGATTCGGGTGAAGGATTGGGCGATTTGGGATGTCACACGGGATTGCTATTGCGTTGAATCGGGTGAATATACACTGCTGGCGGGCGCTTCCTCAGCGGATATCCGATTGGAGCACCCTGTGTACGTTCGTGGCGAAGTTATTCCGCCACGCCAAGCCGGACGAAGTATCCGCGCTGAAAACTTTGATGATTGCTCCGACATCGTATTGGATGAAAGCAAGGAGCAAAGGGAGGCTTGTGTACGTCCGCGGACACCTCAACGTTCCGGTTGGATTGCCTTTCATGGCGTAGACATGGATACGGTGGTGAGTGTGGTCGAGCTTCAGTGCCGCGTGTCAGGCAACAGCAGCGATGCCACAATTGAGCTGCGTTTGGATGCGCCGGACAGCGAAGCTGTGGCACGTGTGAATGTGGGCAATACAGGAGGGGCGCAAGCATGGATTACGCTCGCGGAAGCGGTACATTCAGTCTCTGGCACACGTGATGTATACCTGTTGTTGAGCGGGGAAGTGCGGCTAGCTCATTTTACTTTGGGCGCTAATGCTACAGAGGATTCCGGCTTTCAGGCTTGAACTTACTTCTGACATCACGTACAATGCATTCAACGAAGTTTCTACAGCTTAGGGGTGTCATCTCATTTGAATAGTGAAAAACGACTACGCACCGCAACGCCCAAATGGCTTGGGGTGGCGGTAAAGGCGCTTGTCTATTTGGAAAAGTACGGAGAACTCTGTGCCAGCGGTTCTATTGCCCGTTCCATTGACTGTGAAGTCACTTTGGTGCGCAGGGTGCTGACACGACTTGTACAGGCAGATTTGATTGCAGCACGCGAAGGTCGTGAGGGAGGCTATGTGCTTACCCGTTCGGCCGACCATATTACACTTGCCGATATATACCACGCCATTGAAATATGTGATCCAATTTTCCCGGGTATGATGCATGAACCGGAAACCAATCCTTTTTGTGAGGAGTTGGCGATAGCCGTATCCGAAATTTTAGCCGAGAGCGAACAACGTATGCTAGAAGTATGGGGGTCCCATACGCTGGCTTCGCTTGCCAATCGTACATCACTCGTGGTGGGGAAATGCAATCATAATGAAGATTCAAAATGATAATAGCCGATACGACTCTCAAGAGAGGGTTGTATCGGCTATTTCTATGAAATGGTCATGCCTCAAATTATATTTCATATGAGCAAACCCGGTTACGTCCTGCATTTTTAGCTTCGTATAGTGCTTTATCTGCCTGCTCCAGCAGGGCTGCCCCGGACATATCTTCCCCGGTACCAGGAAAGGTCGTCACGCCGATGGACACCGTGACTTTAAGAACAAGATCGTCCGCTAAAATAAACTCGTGCTGATTTACTCCACTTAGAATCTGATTAGCTATGTGCAGCGCTTGCCGAAAAGCACAATTCGGCAAAAGCACAGTGAATTCTTCCCCCCCGCTGCGGGTGACTACATCATTAGGACGACATTTTTCCATTAAAATCTGCCCAAGCTGGCGCAGCACTGCATCTCCTGCCGCATGTCCGTAGGTATCGTTGACTTCCTTGAAGTGATCAATATCCAACACCAGTACAGATAAGTGCTCATGACGTTGGCGAGCTTGAGGGAGCTTTTCTTCCAATGAAAACTCAAGCTGTCTTCTGTTGCTTAAATTAGTGAGATGGTCTGTGTAGGAGGTATGCTCCAGTCGAAGTAACAGCTCATTGGATGTGTTGATAGATTCAGCAATGAGGTACAGAAGACATCCGCCGACCATGGAAATGAAGAATTGGAGCGGATACACGTGCAGAACATCATCAAGATCTTTTAAATTAACCATCAGGGAACAAAATATAAAGCCCAAAGCAAAAATGTTCATCATAATCAGCTTGGGCAAACGTGACCACGACAAATGTGACAGTATAGCGCACCCCAGACCGGCAAACAGCATAAAAACAGCGCCTACGATGGCTTGAGTGTTAATACCAAACAGTAATAATCTACCTACACATATAAACAGGGTAGCCATGAGTGCTGCTGGGGCGCCGATATACGTTGCGGTAGCTACGATGGCCAAATGACGAAGATCGGCAATCGTATTAAATCCTACTGGAATTGAATAGTACATCATAACTATGCCGTAGCACCCAAAAAGGGCGCCTCCAATCCAATGTACCTTACGTTTCAAGGTGTGCAGTCGGATTTTATATCTTTGTGATATAAGGCCTGTTATGTACAAAAAGGTGACAAGGATACAGGTATTTACAAAAAACGTACTGAACAAGATGCTAACCCTCCCGAGAGGCATATTCCTTCATTTTATCAAAAAAACTGACATTAAGCTTGCAAATGAAGAATTTATTGAAATTTATTACGCGGGTGCGCTTATAGCGTTTCGTTCACATGTTTGGTGCATAACTGGGAATAGATTGAGCATACTCCAAAGATACAAGAATAAGGAAAAATGGGCGGTAGCTATTGCTGCCTTACTGGAGATGAGGTTTGCTCATGATTCGCTATCCCTATCGCAAACATAATAAAAAGTCGGGTGCGGACAGGAATAAAGAAAATTCTTCACGTTCTTTAAAGATCGAGGCTCATTTGGATACCAACTTGCAGCAAATTAAGGAATCGACGTCTAACAGCCCAGACTTCTTGATTCGCCGTTTTAATGTCGGACTAAAGGCGGATGTTCCTGCCGCCATTGTATTTCTAGATAGTATGGTCAAGACGGACACGGTGAATGAGCTCGTCATGAAATCATTGCTTAGCCGCCCATCTGCCGAGGTGGCTGCTGAGGTAGAAAGTGCAGAAGAGCTTTACAATCGGATACAGGCCCATGCGCTGGAACTGGGTGAAGTGAAGGATTGCGATGATTGGAATTCCATGATGGAACAACTCTTAATGGGAGATACGATCATTCTGCTGGAAGGCTGTAAAAAAACCATCGCATGCGGCACACGCGGAGGAGAGACGCGGGGGGTTAACGAGCCCTCCACACAGTCTGTCGTCCAGGGGCCGAAGGATGGATTTGTGGAATCCCTGTTCACGAACGTCTCTCTTGTACGTCGGCGGATTAAAAGCTCCGATCTTACGATGGAGATGTTCAAAGTGGGAAGTACGTCCCTCACGAATGTGGCCATACTGTATATGAAAAATATTGCAGATTCAAGTGTCGTAGATGAAGTTCGTAAACGGGTAAAAGCCATCAATATTGACGCCATATTTGAATCCGGCATGGTAGAAGAGATGATACAGGACCAAAATCTCACACCATTTCCAACGATCTATAACTCGGAAAGACCGGATACGATTAGCAGCAACATTATGGAGGGTCGGGTGGCACTCATTGTGGATGGAAATCCATTTGTACTGGTGATGCCTACTGTATTTGCTCAATTTTTTCAAAGTTCTTCCGATTATTCGGAACGTTATGACATGGCAACTGTCATCCGAGTCATACGTTATATCAGCTTTATTATTCTGATTTTGGGGCCTTCTCTCTACATCGCCTTAACCACTTATCATTATGAAATGATACCAACCCCACTGCTGATCAGCATACTAGCGCAGCGGGAATCCGTTCCTTTTCCGGCATTTCTGGAGGCGTTTATTCTGGAAATCACCTTTGAAATCTTGCGAGAAGCAGGTATTCGAATGCCCCGTGTGGGCGGACAAACGGTATCCGTTATCGGTGCGCTTGTATTGGGACAAGCGGCTGTGGAGGCTGGAATTGTCACCCCGCTGCTCACGATTGTAGTAGCGCTGACGGGGATTGCCAGCTACGCGATTCCGACATATAACATGGCGGTAGCCGGGAGACTGTTCCGGTTTGTTTTTATGGTGCTGGCTGCATTTATGGGGCTGTATGGCATTACATTGGGGCTCATTGCGCTGATCGCCCATATGAACAGTCTTCGCTCTTTTGGGGTGCCCTACATGGCCCCTTTCAGTCCTTTTGTGCTGGAGAGTCAAAAGGATGCGGTATTGCGAATGCCATTTTGGATGATGCGGAAACGTCCTAAAAGTATTACATCAACGAATCAGACACGAATGAAGGATGGAAGCGGGATTTCCCCTTCCGATAAAACTTCACCAATGCGGGAGGGGGGCGCTCAGGGTGCATCTGGAGAAGGGGAGTGAACGAAGCACGGTAACCTTTAAATGGAGAATATGGATGCTGAGTTTGGTGGGGCTACTAGTCATGCCGCTTCTCTCTGGCTGCTGGGATTCAGTGGAGTTGAACCAGCGGGCAGTAGTCGCGGCTATAGGCATTGATGCGGACGGTGAATCCGATTATGTGGTTTCCCTACAGATTATCGTAGCGGATGAAATTGCCGGGGCTAAAGCCCGAGGAAATACCCCAGTTGTGCTGTATCAGCAAAAGGGAAGCAACCTTTTTCAAGTGATTCGCAAAGCTTCACAGAAGATTCCGCGGGTAGTTTCTCTGGCCCATGCGAGGATTGTCGTTTTTGGAGAAAAGCTGGCTCGACGTGGTATCGGGGATACGTTGGATTATTTGGAAAGGGCTGCGGAGCCCCGACTAACGATGAAAATGCTGGTAGCACGCGGTGAAACGGCCAAGAACGTACTGGCATCCATGACTGCAATCGGTCGTATTCCTGCTAATGATATCTCGGGTAAGCTGGAAGCGTCCCAGCGTATGTACGCCGGGGATTACGCAGTGAGTCTAGACGATGTTATCCGGAGTATGTCCAATAAAGGTAGTGGGCCTGTCCTTACTGGTGTAGAAGTAGAAGGTAATTTGGAGCAGGCTCCCCTTAAGGCTAACGTGGATACTATTTTGCCCGAAGCGGTTGTTCGCATTAACGGTATGGGTGTGTTCCGTAAGGATCGTCTCGTCCATTGGCTGGACGATAACCGAGCTATTGGATTATCTATAGTAAACAATAAAGTGAAAAGTGCTGAAACCGCGTTGAGCTGCGGCAAAAAAGGTGAAACCATTGGAATCGAAACCTTGTATTCTAAAACACATGTACACAGTCTGATCGAGCAAGGGAAGCCGGTATTTGTTATTAATTTGGAGCAGACCGGGACGATTCAGGAAGCCGAGTGCTCGATTGACTTAAAAAGTCCAGAGGTTATGTATAGCTTGCAGAAACAGTGGGGAGAAGAAACAAAAAAAGTGATTACTTCAACGGTTAAGGAGGTTCAGCGTAGCCGTAGTGATGTACTCGGCCTAGGCCATGCACTGGAGAAAAGCCATCCTGAACAGTGGAAAAAACTCTCACCTGAATGGAGCCGCTATTTTGCAGAAAGCACCGTTCGTGTTCAGGTGACTTCGGTACTGAAGCATACACAGTCACGGACTAGCCCTTATTCAAAGGGAGAGTCCAATTAGTGAAATCGGGAAAGGAGGGAAGGCATTGAAAAAGATACAAATCGACGCAAAAGAGATGATTTCCCTGATGATGCTGTTTGAGTTGGGGACGTCCATGATGTCTATTCCCGGACGAGATGCGGGCAAGGATGCGTGGATTGCTATTCTTATCGCCGCAGGTTTGGGAGCCCTACTTTTTCTATGCTACGGCAGCCTTCACCGCCACTTTCCCGACCTACTCATGACACAGTACTGCAAGGTGCTCCTGGGCAAAACTGCTGGGAGCGTGCTTGCCTTTTTATATATTGTGTTTTTTCTTTACGGTGGAGCACGCGATCTTCGAGATACTGGAATACTGATTGCCGACCGGACATTACAGCATACGCCGTTAACTATCGTCTGTGTCCTGATGATTGGTCTTGTTATGTATGTGATGCATTTGGGAATTGAGGTCGCAGGCCGCACGGGACTTATGCTGTTATTTTTGCTGCTGCTGCTGGGCTTCGCTACGAATATCATGATTTTATTGTCAGGCATTGTTCATATGAGCAATATATTTCCTATTGCCCAGCATGGCTGGCAGCCGGTATGGGAGGTTGTCTATTCACAAGCCTTGATGTTGCCATACGGTGAGATGGTCACGTTTGCGATGATCCTTCCCACATTAAAGAAAGGCTACCGTGCCAACGGGGTTGGGGTCACCGCTGTATTGTTGGGAGGCGCAATCCTGTCTTTTGTTACACTGTCAAATGTGGTTGTGCTTGGGGAGGACGTATTCAAACGGGCCACTTACCCGCTGCTTTCTATGATCAGCAAGGTGGAAATATCAGATTTCGTCGATAGAGTGGATGTAATTGGGGTCATGACTGTCATTATTTTTGATTTTTTCAAAATTTTTATTTTCTATTATGCGGCGGTTAAGGCTGCTGAAGATGTATTACGTGTTTCATACCATAAACTGATTCTGCCGTTTGGGCTTATCATGCTTGTTTCTTGCGTGTTGATGGCTCAGGGCTATCAAGAACATCTTACAACAGGCAAGTTTGTACTGAAATGGGTGTTTCCGATATTTGCTGTGTTCTTTCCTTTCTTGTTGCTTATGGTGTCATGGCTGAAAAAGTTTCGCAACAAAAAAAGAAAGGAGTATGCCTCGTGAGTCATCGTCTTGAAAACAAAACATACATCAGCACGGGGCAATTGCTCATTCTTATGTTTCATTTTCTTACAGGCAACGCAATTACCATTAATATGGATAGTTATATGCAGCGGGACACCTGGATTATCCAACTCGTTGCTATGATTCTGGGTATGGTATTGTTCCGAATGTACTGCTACACAGCTGAAACGTTCCCTGGTAAGCCTCTCACAACCTATGCTAGCGAATTGGTCGGTCATACATGTGGAACAGTCATGGGAGTATTATATATTTTGTTTTTTTTATTTCTAACAGGCGGGAATTTGCGCGATGAGACAGAGCTAATTCGTATTTCCGTACTGGAGCAAACGCCCAACCTCGTCGTTGCCTTCCTTATGGTTTTGTGCGTAATGTATGTCCTTTGGTTAGGATTTGAAGTATTAGCTCGAACAGGACAAATCATGCTTATTGCAGTGGTGACCGTCATTTTTGTGGGAAATGTACTGTTGATTTTATCGGACAGCATTCATTTGCATGAGCTGACGCCGGTGATGGAGCATGGTTTTAAATCTGTGCTTCATTCAGCCATTCGGGAACATTTGGCATTTCCATACGCAGAAATGATTTGTTTTATGATGTTCGTGCCCCATTTGGAAAAAACGTCGCAGATGGCCAGAACAGGCTATGCGGGCATTATCGTAGGTGGTTTCGTTTTAGCTGAAGCCGCAATACTAAATGTGGCTGTTATGGGCACTGACATTGCACAGCGCTCCATCTTTCCTTTACTCAGCACCTTTGGGAATGTACAGTTTTCAGAATATTTACAACGTCTGGATGTGATTGTTCTGATGACGATGATTGTGGGCGATTTTTTCAAAATTGCCCTGTTCTTCTATGCTGCGGTGCTCGGGATCTCCGATATTTTTAGCCTCCCCTACCGGAAAACACTACTTTTTGTCGGAATCATTGTCTTACTGTGGTCACAGGTACAAACACCCAGCATGATTGAGCACCTTGCTTTTGGACGATTATCGTTTATTTATATTCATCCGTTATTTGTTTACATCTTTCCCTTGCTGCTCTTTTTGGCCGCTCTTTTGCATCGAAGCAGAGTTAGAACCCGAGGAAGAAGCGGAAACTTTCAGAAAACGGGACCATCGTGAAAAAAGGAAGTGAAATCCGTATTTAATTTGTTTTTTTGCCACGGTCACAAAGAATACGAGCAGCATTCCTGCCAAGACGATATATTCGGATGGACGCATAGTGCTAAAAGCCAATGCCATCGGCTCCCACGGGGTATGAGTACTGAATAGCCAGTTCACTAGCAGATTGGTGCCAAGCATAAGCATCATAAAGAGTGTGAATATCCACAGTATTTTCATAAAATATTCCTCCGATGTGTATGAGCTGAGATGTACCATGTATACATTGTGTTGCAAAGCCGTTCAATTTATCCGATCCCATTGACTTGAAATAAATTAAGATTTATACTTATTCTAAATTGATCTTTATTATGATTGTAAGTTTGTAATTAATATAATCTGCGTTGGTTAAGGGAGATGCGGCATGAGAACTTTAAATTTAACTTCGCAGCGCCAAGCGGTATATGATGTGGTTCGTGAAGCCCACGATCATCCTACTGCGGCCGATGTTATGAATCGGTTGATGGAGCGCGGATATAATCTGGCCTATGGAACGGTATATAATTCACTGCGTTATTTGACGGATAAGGAATTAATCCGTGAATTGAAGCTGGGGGAAGCTGCTAGTCGTTATGACGGACGGATGGACGATCATCAGCATATTATTTGTCAGGTATGCGGCCGGGTAGATGAAGTGATGAGTGAAGTCCCACATGATTGGATTGACACGGTTGCGCATGAAACGGGGTATACTATTGCCCATGCCCATGTCGTATTCGGAGGAGTGTGTAAGGAATGTCAAAGCAAGCGAATCAGATAACGAATCGTTTCAAAGTGGCTGACATGCCTAGAAGGGTGAAGGGGAGTTGGACATCGATGTTAGCAGCTCCCTCTACACCTACGGTGCAGACCGTTCCCTCCAATGAGCCTTTGTATTGTCCGACCACACGTCGTATCATTCTAATCAGTTCGGTACCGGGTGTAGTTCACGGGTTGGTGAGTACGTTGTCAGATGCGTGTTTTGATGTGATGGTTTTTCATCGCTGGGAGCCTGAAGTGCAGCGTCATCTGGGAAGCGATCTGTTGATTTACGATTTGACCGCCACCGAACCACAGAGTGAATTACTGGATATCCGCAATCGTCTGGAGGTAGAACACATGAAAGACACACCGGTTATGTACGTGGTTCAGGATCGGGTGTCTGTACATGCGAATGAGCTGCTTCCTTCAGAAGAGGTGCTGGTGTGGCCGCTGGCTTCCAATCATATGGTGCATGACATTGAACGGATGATTGTACGCCATCCTGCCGTTTCCCGTCAGGCGACGCAAGCCAGCCGTCGTACGGTGTTCAAGGACATCTGGATTGACCGAGATAAAATGCTGGTATATAAAGAAGAGAGTCAACTGAATCTGACTAAAACAGAATACGATTTGCTGCTGAAGCTGATTGATGCTCAAGGCAAAGTGATCTCTCGCGAGCAAATGATGCACGATATCTGGGAGACGGATTTTGTAGGCGGCAGTAACGTTGTAGATGTGCATGTCAAAAGTTTGCGTAAGAAGCTAGATGATCGACCTGCGGAACCTGAATATATTGCAACCGTAAGAGGTGTAGGATACAGATTGGCAGATTGACCTGAAAGTTATGAATACCGATGAATTTCCGCCGGATGGAGACATTCGGCGGTTTGTATATGATTCCATGAAGAAACTGACATTAGGTGTGACGGTTGACTTTAGCCGGATATATACACTACAATCGGTAGTGTGAGGTGCTTCTTATGAAACGACTGAATTTTAAAGCTGGCGAAACTGGGCTTAACCGATTTTTCGGGCCTCTGGAAGCCAAGATTATGGATATTTTATGGTCCACTTCGGATCGGAGTATCAAAGAAGTGCAGACCGCGTTGGAGGGGGATCGGGACTTTAACTTCAATACGGTAATGACCGTGATGAACCGTTTAGTGGACAAGGGGATACTGAGTAAGAGTATACGTGGGAGAACGTCTTTATATCGTCCAGTTTTAAGTAGGGAAGAGTTCATGGATGAGCAATCCAAGGGACTCAGTCACGAATTGGTGGATGAATTTGGTCCGCTTGCTGTCAATCATATGATTGATGCTCTGGAGGTGGCCGATCCGAAGTTGATCGAACGTCTGGAACAAAAAATTAAACAATGGAAAAAGGATATGTAGCGATGTGGAAAACACGTTCTAAATTACTGTTTACAGCAGGCGCCTTGATTTCGGGTTTCGCCCTTATACAGATGGGTATGTACGCCGGGCAGCATGTTTTCGGCTGGAAATTGAATTATAACGTGTTTCAAATTTGCAGAAGTTTGTTGCAGCACTACGGAATTGGCTACATGGTGGATGCGCTCAGCGGGCTGGTTTTCGTTACCTTTGCTATCGCTGGAGGAGAAGCAGTCAGACAGTGTATGGCTACCAGGGCAGCCTTTCGCAGACTGCACCGAATGCGTGACCTCTCTCTGACCGAGGCACTGGGTGAGCGATATCGTGAACTCGGGACCGATCGGATATGGGTCATTGATTATGCCAAGCCAGCCGCCTTTACCATGGGATTATGGAAGCCACGCATTGTATTGTCCTCTGCACTATTGTCCGTACTGGACAAGCACGAGGAAGAGGCTGTCATATACCACGAAGCCTATCATATGAAACATTATGATCCGTTGAAGACCTGGTTGCTGCAAGTGTGTGCTAAACAGCTGTTTTACTTGCCGGTGCTGCGTCACATTACCAATCATTATAAGACGGCCCGTGAAATTTTGGCTGATAACGAAGCGATCCATCGAGCTGGTTCACCCGTTGGGATTGGGAGCGCATTGCTCAAGCTTCTGAGTATGACACCTGCCAATACTCGCCTGGTAAACTCGGCCGCTTGTTCCTCGTTTGCAGAAACGTCCATTAATTATCGTATCTCACGTATTTTAGACCCTCAGCAAGAACCTGTCATTCAAATGCCTTGGCGTTCGATTATGTTTTCCAGCTATGTGCTAGTGATGCTGACACTTATGTTCGCACTGGCGCTAATCTAGTTGGACAAGATGTTTCTTACGGGTGGCGCTTTTCGCGCTCCCGATTCTCGATGTGCAATACACTACACTATGTAGTTTGTTGCAGGATTTTTATACAATTTAAAAGGAGATGAGCAAATGAATCAAACGCTTATGAATATTGGATTATTGTTGGTACGAATCTTTACAGGGGTTATTTTTATCGTTCACGGTGCACAAAAGTTTCAGGGATTAGACGGAACCTCCGGCTTCTTCCAAAGTATCGGACTCCCTGGTTGGATGGCCCCTGTGGTCGCTACGGTTGAGCTGGTTGGGGGAATTGCACTGGTTCTGGGTATCGGAACACGACTGGCTGGAGCGGCATTGACCATTGTTATGATTGGTGTATTGCTAACCGCTAAAAAAGGACAGCCTTTTGGCTCGATTGAATTTGATCTGCTGATTCTGTTCACCAGCCTTCAGCAAGCGCTTGTCGGTGGACGTTTTCTGGCAGTGGATCAGTTATTTGGCCGCAAAAAGGCTGAAAACAGTAACGTACAGGTCTAAATATTCATATAACCGCGTCCTTAGTCTTATAGGGCGCGGTTTTTGTTTTTCTCCTTTGTGAAATTTTATTGTAAATCATTTGCTACTTTCAACCGATATAACTAACACGGAATGTAATTCAAATATATTGTTTTATGAGCAAAGGGGAAAAAACATGGGAACAACGCGAAAGAGAAAAACGATATGGACACTCAGGAGCAAGCTAAGTTTAGGCTTTTTACTTGTTTTGCTGATTCCGAGCTTAAGTATTTCCACTGCGACCTATAAATCATCATATAATGCTATGGAGAAACAGCTCCACGGGAGTGCGAATCAGGGGGTAGCGACAGCTAACTCCATTATTGAATACGCAATCGCCAGTAAAATTAAAGATGCGAGTTATTTGGCGGAGCGTCTGGACGGTTCGATGATAGATGGTCGAAACAGCCCTTTGATTCAGCCCAAGTTGATCCAATACAAGGGTTTGCACGAAGATGCAACGGATATTTTTGTTGGTACACCGGAGGGGCTGATGATCCGGGGGGTGCCCAAGGAGGATGAAGGGACATTTGACCCTCGCACACGTCCATGGTACATCGAAGCGATGAAGCAGCCCGGTAAGGTTGCAATTACGCCTGTGATCATCAATTCATCGGGTATTCCTGTTGTCGTAGTATCTCAGACGCTTTCCGACAAGTCCGGGGTTATCGGGATTTCTCTAAATCTGGAGAGTGTACGTAAACTGGCCTCTATCAAAGTGGGCCAGGAGGGGTATATCATCATTTTGGATCATACGAAGAAATTCGTAGTCCATCCTACGGCTAAAGCGGGCTCATCTCCTCAGGAGAATTCGCTTGATACGTTGTATACTGCGCCGAGCGGGAACTTCAACTATATGCATGAAGGTCGCGAGAAATATTTGACCTATGTAACGAATACGGATACCGGCTGGAAAATTGCAGGTACCTTCTATCAATCCGAGATTAGCGATGCCACCGCTGCCATGCGTTATGTAACCATTTTCGTGCTGGCTGCCTCACTGGTGATTGCGCTTATCGCGATTTTCCTGATTACCCGTTCTGTTTTGGTACCGATTCGTAAGCTGCAAAAATCAGCAGAACGAATCAGTGAAGGAGATTTGACGGGCGATTTGGAAACTGGAAAAACGGATGAGGTGGGCGAATTGTCTGCTCACTTTCAAACCATGGTGGATAGTTTGCGCACGATGATTCGAAGCGTACACGAAACGACAGATCGGGTAAGTTCTTCAGCGGAGGAGCTGGCTGCGGGTGCAGATCAGACAACCCAAGCGATTGAGCATGTCACCATTGCTATCCAGGAAGTAGCTGTGGGCAGCGAACGTCAGGTGGAGAGCGTCAAGCACGGCTCCGTAAATATGGAGGAGCTTGCTCAGCAAGCAGCGAACGTATCCGAGCGTATGGTGGGCGTATCTGAACATGTGAAGATGAACGCCGAGTCGGCTCAGGAGGGCAGCAAGGCTGCTACGCAGGCTGTCCAGAAGATGCATGACATCGATGAGACCGTTAACGATCTCGGACAGGCCATGGACTCTCTCAATGAGCGCTCCGGTGAAATCGTGAATATTATCAGCGTTATATCCGGTATTGCCAAACAGACGAATCTGTTAGCTCTGAATGCGTCCATTGAGGCCGCACGCGCTGGGGATCATGGTAAGGGATTTGCCGTGGTCGCTACGGAGGTACGTAAGCTAGCTGAGGAATCAGCGAAATCGGCTACCTTGATCTCGGAGCGTATTGAAGCGATGCAGGTGGATATGAATCATGCTCTGGGTGCTATGCATCAAGCGCGGACACGGGTGACGGAAGGCATTGATTCGGTAACCACGTCTGAGCAATCCTTTGCGGAAATCAGCCAGGCCGTGGAACGAGCTATGGTACATATCAATGACATTACCGGAGTGACTCAGGAAATGGCACGAGGGACTGTAGGCGTCGTAGATATTATGAGCGATATTGCCCACATTTCGGACGAGGCAGCGAGCAATACCGAGTCGATCTCAGCGGCAGCTGAGCAACAGCTCGCTTCTATTGAGGAAATTGCTTCATCTACAGCGGACCTGAGCCAAATGGCAGAGGAATTGCGCGAACTGGTTGGACGTTTTCAGGTTGAAGGAAAATCCTAAAATGATAAAAAGCGCCCGGATACAGGAGATTGTACTCTGTATCCAGGCGCTTCTTTTAATGTGTTTAGCATAATTTCTGGTTTGCAGGGTTAGAAGTTAACGTTGGAAAGACTTGCGGCGATCCAGGCGGAAACGGACATCCCGTGAGCTGTCGGAAGGATGCAGCGAACTTCTCTGAAACATATTGTTCAGAATCAGTGCGAAAATGACTAGCACTGTCCCATATAGTTCAAAACGGCTAATGACATAACCTTGGAAGTACATGAGTACCAGCGTGGTAATCGGTACAAAGTTAATAAATAGAATTCCGTTCAGTGGAGACAGCTTTCGGATTCCGGCATTCCAGCTAAGCAGGGCAGCTAGCCCTGGAAGCAGGATCATAAAGCTCATTTCGTATTTAACTGACCACACAGCCTGCCAGTCCGGCACCACAATCCAGTTGAAAGCAGAGGCAAATGTGACGACTACGAAGGAGACGAGAGTTCCCAGCAGGCAGGTTAGGGTTGAATACCGAAGAGTAGACCATCCTGCAAAGTGGCTGCCTCCCATGGAATATACGACCCATCCGACGACGCCTACGAAAATAAGCAGCAGCGGCAGTAAATGTTGTCCGGCAAGTGTGAAAAAGGTCCATTTTCCGTTCGTGATCACAAGTAAAGCCCCAGCCAGCGCAATCACCATGCTGATTAGTGTATATTTCGGAGGCATTTTACGGGTCATGATCCACACCATCGCAATGGAAATCATCGGCATTAGCACTTCCATTATAGAAGCTACCAGAGTACCTGCTGCCCCCATCGCGTGCTGTCCCTGGAAAACGGCCATATTATAAATGGTGAATCCCATGGTCCCAAAGAATAACAACGTCTTGCCCTTGCCCTCAAAGCGAAATGCCGTCCGTCCCTCTTTGAGCCACAATAGCACGACTAAAATGAGTGTAACCGATAAATAGCGCAAAAATGAAAAGTACAGTGGATTGATATGTTGTAATGCAATGTGCGAAACCGGAAACATCGCCCCCCAGGACATACTGGCGATTAGGCATAATAAAGATCCGGTCATGATTTGTCTGTTCATGGTGTACAAAAGCTCCTCCTTGCCGGTCTCAGCGGACATATCTTATGGACACATCATAAAGGATAGGAAGCTGTTGGTAAAATGATTGAAAATAAACATTATGATCATTTAAAATGATAATAAGTGACAAGGCGCGTCAATTTTGATGGCCCCTTGTCCTTCACAATAAGGGGGAGCAGTAGTGGATCTGAACGATTTAAACATTTTCCAGACGGTGGCTGCGCATGGCAGTGTCAGCAAGGCTGCAGCCGAGCTTAGCTATGTCCAGTCCAATGTAACGGCCAGAATCAAGCTGCTCGAAAAGGAACTGCAAACGCCTTTATTTAATAGACATAAGCGGGGAATGATCCTCAATGCAGAGGGCAAGCGTCTGCTGCAATATACGAAAAGCATTTTATCGCAATTTGAGGAAATGAAACATGCGTTTCAGAATACCTCTGCACCTTCGGGGGTACTGGAGATTGGCATTGTGGAGACTGTCATTGCCCTCCCGGCCATTTTACATGCTTACTATAGCAAGTACCCGGATGTCGATTTGTCCCTCAAGGCCGGGGTTACAGAGTCTCTGGTGCAGGAGGTTGCAGAAATGCGGCTGGATGGAGCTTTTGTGACCGGGCCAGTCAAGCATCCGCTGATTGAACAGTTTGATGTGTTTCAGGAAAAACTGGTCCTCGTATCCCAAGGAGATGACTTTTCTGTCGAGGATCTTACAACCCGTCCACTCCTGCTGTATAAAAAAGGTTGCGGCTACCGGGGACGGCTGGAAACTTGGCTCAAGATGGAGGGGATTATTCCCAAGCAGATTATGGAGTTTGGGACATTTGAGACAATTATCGGCAGTGTGGCGGCCGGTATTGGAATGACTGTTTTTCCCGAATCGTCGATCAGCGGGCTGGTGGCTCAAGGCCTTGTATGCGGTCATGCGATGCCTGAGCCGTACAATGAAGTAACAACGGTGTTTATCCGGCGTAAGGAAGCCTTTGTTACCAGTACTTTGCAGTCTTTTATAGATGAGATTATCACTCAGACAGAGGCGTAGCTTTATCGCTTGGGCTCAGTTACAATGAGAGGGATTTGATCTCATTTTTCTTCCTGAAGGAGGGCTATTATGTTTACAATATATCCGGCGGCTTCCCGATTCAGCTTCGATAAGGGCTGGCTGCGGGGAAGTCACAGCTTTTCATTCGCGGAGTATCAGGATGAGAACAATACAGCGTTTGGTCCTATGCGTGTCTGTAATGACGATGTCATCGCACCGGGACGGGGATTTGGGGCGCATCCGCACAGTGATATGGAGATTGTTTCGATTGTGCTGTATGGGGAACTGCGTCATGAAGACAACCGTGGACATGTAGCGGTAACCCGTTTTGGAGGCATTCAGCGAATGTCAGCGGGCCACGGCATCATTCATACGGAGCACAACGCTTCACAAACGGAGGATGTCAGCCTGCTGCAATTGTGGTTTAGCCCGCATACGAGAGGACTGAAACCGTCATATGAGGCTACAGCATTCAATCCTGAGCGTCTTCACGGTCAGCTTCTGCCTGTCGTTGCCGGAAAGCGCGTACCAGGCACGGAGGGTGAAATAGCTGCAATCAACCAGGATTTAACGATTTATTTAAGCAAGCTTCAGCCTGGAGAACAAGTAGAATTCACACAGGCCGAGGGTCGGCGCGTGTTCCTGTTCGTCATCGAAGGCTCGCTGCGTGTGAACGGTGAACATATTCTGCAAGGACGCGATTCCGCTCGTATTGAGCAGGAGCCGAAGCTCTCACTGAAAGCAGAAGATTCTGTTTTTTATATGTTGATTGATTTGCCCTAAAAGGAGGTGCGCACAATGGCGCAGCAGGAAACATGGCTGATCAAGCATGCCGTCACGGGACGTAGCTTTGCTGACAGCCGCAAGCAGAGTTTCGATTGTCATTTTGAATCGGTGGACGGTGTGTTTCGCTTTACGCTTCAAGAGTTGCCGCGTGAGACGGCGGAGGCGATTGTGCGTTATAGCGGGGAGTTGAACGTATTTCGTTTTGTAACCCCGGTAGACGACGGACCCGTGGTGAAGCATTGGTATTACGTCACCCCGGAAAGTGTGGAATATCATGATCAGACAGATAAGCTTACGTTCGAAGCTGGTTCTGAGATTGAATACCATCCCGAGGAGTATTGGGGAGATTAATCATTCCTTTATCATAAATTTTCAGATATATGATGGATTTTCGAAGGCTCTGCATCATTGCAGGGTCTTTTTGTTATCCGTTCAATATGTTGAGTTCATTGGATACATAATCCTTTGCAGGCTGGTACATCCTATATGTCATATTATCTGTTCGGCTCATTCGTAAAGGGGGAATAACGATGAAGAAAGGGCGCTTTCCCAAGTTGCCGAAGCCACCGTGGAGCCGGAGAGCGATTCCAGCCGCAGACCGCAAGACACGAAATTCCAATGTGCCTAAAGGACTGCCTGAGTCTTCGTGGCTGGAACAGCCGCTACGTAGCAGTGTGGAAGACAATTTGATTGCTTTGCGTGATATTTTCAAGGATTGCTCTGATATCGTCTATCGAGAGCTCATGATTTCCCCTGAACGCAAAGGGTTGTTGGCTTATTTTGAAGGTACGGTAAAATCGGAGGATTTGCAGGATCATATCCTGCGGCCTGTCATTCTGGGTATGATGCTCAAGGACCCTGAAGTGAACGGCAAATTGGAGCCGCTGGATGAAACTCGTATCTCCATGTCCCAGACCAAAACGATGGACGAATGGAAGATGGTATCGGCAGCGATACTGGACGGCAATGCCGCCTTGTTTGTAGATGGCACGCCTCGTGCGTATATTTTTAGCGCCAAGGGGGGCGTTCGCCGTGGCGTAGAGGAACCACAGACAGAAGCGGTTATTCGAGGTCCGCGTGAGGGCTTCACTGAGACTCTTCGCGTTAATACGGCACTGTTACGCTTCAAGCTGAAGACCTCCAAGCTCAAGATGTACAGCATGACCATCGGAACAGAAACTCAAACGAGCGTCGTCCTTACTTATATTGAAGGGATCATAGATTCGAAGCTGGTGGAGGATGTAAAAAAACGGCTCAGCGATATTAAAATTGATGGTGTTCTGGAGACGGGGTATATTGAGGAACTGATTGAGGATCATCCGTTTTCACCGTTTCCGCAAATGGAATACACTGAACGTCCGGATACCGTCACTGCGCAGTTACTGGAAGGACGTTTTGCCATTTTTGTGGACGGAACGCCTTTTGCTCTGATTGGGCCAGTCACCATGTGGCAGATGATGCAAGCGAGCGAAGATTATTACGAGCGCTTTTTCATCAGTAATATGGTGCGCTGGATTCGTTTTCTTTTTCTCATAATGGCTCTCTTTCTGCCTGCATTATATGTAGCGGTGACGACCTTTCATCATGATATGCTGCCGACGACGCTCATCCTGAGTATTGCGGCGGCTCGCGAATCCATCCCTTTTCCAGCACTGGTGGAAGCATTGATGATGGAGATTTCCTTTGAGGCATTACGGGAAGCAGGGATTCGTCTCCCCAAAACGGTCGGTCAGGCCGTCAGTATTCTTGGTGCGCTCGTCATTGGGCAGGCCGCAGTACAAGCAGGAATCGTATCGGCGCCCATAGTCATTGTTGTGTCGCTCACAGGTATTGCGTCGTTTACCATACCGCGTTTTAACTTTGCCATCACGGTTCGTCTGCTGCGATTTCCCATCATGCTGATGGCGGGTTTATTCGGATTGTTTGGGATCATTATTGCGACAACGCTGATTGCTACGCATCTAACCAAGCTAACCTCGTTTGGTGTCCCTTATATGAGTGGATATAGCCCATACAACCATATGGATCAAAAGGATATCGTCGTCCGCGCGCCTTGGTGGAAAATGACCAAACGTCCTTCCTGGATTGGTAAAGACAACAACAAACGAGCGAAGGAAAAGATGAATGGAACGCCCAAAAGCGAGGAGGGATGGTGATGAAGCCCAAATCGAATACACAACAAATACGTAAAGTCGCTGTGCTCTGTTGTCTGCTGCTATGCTCTGTTCTCTTGGGAGGATGCTGGGATCGCCGTGAAGTGAATGATGTTGCTTTCGTGATGGGTACCGGGCTGGACAAGGAAGGCGATCAATACCGGGTAACGATGCAAATCGCTCTACCCGGACAACTCGGATCTTCGGGCAGTACAGGAGGAGGGGGAGGTACCAGTGGTACGAAATCCTACTATCTGGAGTCCAAAATAGGCCCAAGCTTTCGAGGAGCAAGTACCGAGGAACAGCGCGGAGTTTCGCGAACACTCAATTACTCCCATCGGCGGGTGCTGCTGTTCGGCGAGGCGCTGGCACGAGAAGGGATTAGCAAAATGATGGATGTACTGGCACGTGTTCCGCAGAACCGTCTGTCGTCCCTGGTTGTTATTACGAAGGGTTCAACGATGGAATTGCTTCAGGCAGATGCTCCGATAGAGCAATATCCAGCAGAAATGGTGCGTGAGCTCAATATTTCCTATATGAAAAAACCTCGTTCCGTTAAGCTGTTGATGAATTCCGTCCTGCTGGAAGGCGTTGACCCGGTGGTACCAGTAATGTCTCTGGTGAAGAATGGGCCCCCTAACCTTAAAGACAAGAAAACGAATATTCAGGTCGATGGACTGGGTGTGTTTCGCAAAGACAGGTTAACAGGAATTATTGATAACCACCTCAGTCGGTTTCTGCTTTTGGGTATGGAGCAAGCCAAGGAGACAGAAATATTTATTCCCCCTCCCAAAGGTAGAGGTTACATATCTGTACACCTCATCGAAAATAAAGTCCAAATTAAGCCCCATATTCAAGGGGATGAGATTCGAATGACCATTCATATGAACTGCAATGGGAATGTGAAGGAAAATGAGACGAGATTCGATATTTCCAACGAGGAAAATTTGAAGTGGCTGGAGCAGCAGACAGCCGAGGAAATTAAGAGGGAGCTGGGACAGGCTGTTCAGGTGATTCAGCAAAAGTATCGTTCAGACGTACTTGGTTTGGGCCGGGCTATTATTACGAGTCAACCGGATGAATGGAAACGGATCAAACCCCAATGGGAACAACTGTATCCCAAGGTGAAGGTCACCATAAATCCGGTCGTGCATATTGAGAATATCGGTGCGGTCACCAAACCATTCGGGGTCAAAAAGGAGCAAATCCAATGAATAAAGTATTTCTGTTACCTTTGGTGCTGGTTATGCTCTTCATGTATCTGATGGACCGTAAAAATATTCACAATGCACCAGCCATTAATCGCTGGGTCTCCCGCGTAATGTATGTTATTAGCATTGGTATCTGGATTTACGGAACATCAACGAAGAGCACCGTTTATGTGGCTACATGGCTAACCCGTTTTATTGACATGTGGCTCCCCCCTACGTTGTAAATCGTGTAATGGATGCCTGCGGGCAAAAGGAGGATGTACCTGCATGAAACAGTTCACAACCAGACAAATTGTGCTGCTTGGTGTATTGATGGAGGTCGGTATTACCCTTATACATGCTCCGGCGCAGGCAGCGGATCACGCGAATCAGCATGCTTACTGGACCTGTATAATTGCGGCTATCGTGCTATGCTTGCCGATCTGGGCGATGTTGAAACTTAAACGACGGTTCCCTGATCAGGATCTGATGCAGGCGATGGTGAGCTCTCACCCTATGCTGGGCCGTGTGCTGCTTGCAATCTACCTTATTTTATTCCTGATCATCTTTGCACGGGATTTGAGGATTATTACGGATCTGGTGGAGGTGGTGCTTTTGCCGCTGACTCCGATTGTGGTCACTTCTCTTATTGTGCTGTTGACTCTAGTATTTATGGCTAAAGGCGGAATAAGCACCATCGTGAATATGACCGAGAATTTTATACCGCTGTTGATTGTGACGCTGTTGACCATGCCGCTTTTTTTTGGGCGTAATATGGATTTTTCGATGCTGAGACCCTACTTACATCCAGAAGTAGAGGGAGTAATCAAGGGGAGTTGGCGCATGCTGGGTTATATGGCCGATATTATGATAGTCCCCTTTGTGATTTCTGGGAAGAGCTATAATGGGCGTAGTGCGTGGTTTGGGCATTTGCTCGGAACCGCTTTTCTGACCATGCTGGTGCTGCTATCCGAGTTGGTTATTGGTGTTCCTATCTTGTCACGGCTGTTTTATCCAGCGTATGAACTGGTGCGTCAATTGCAGCTAACGGACTTTCTGGATCGGTTCGATTTGTTCGTGGCAGTACTGACCGTACCGACCTTTCTTACGAAGATTGGGGTTGATCTGTACGTTACCAGTTTGGCGGTAAAACGGATGTTTGCCCAAGCCTGGGGGAGCCTGATGGTTTGGCCCGTAGGTTTGTTAGGCTATGTCTGTTCGTTTATGCTGTTCTCCAACATTGTGCAAATTTATGAGTTCAGCCGGGAGTGGACCGCGGTGATGATTATTTTTTTTGTTATCATGCCTTTGTTGCTATGGATGTTGCTCCGACCCAAATCTAAAGGGAAAGGCGGAGATGATAGGGCATCTAACGGAGAGCGGGATAGCAGTAGTCAGAAAGAAAGCCAGCATGAAGGCAGAACAGGACACGGCCACTTATAAGATTACTGTATTCATCGGAAAAGTAATTCTTATTTGTCTTTTACCCCTCTGATTGTATACTTGGTAGAAAGAAATACGACATCTACAAGGGAGGCAACAGAATGGCACAACGCATGGCAGGCAAGAGAGTCGCTCTTGCTGGTCCCCGTAAAGCAGAAGAAATGGCGCTGCTAGTTGTGAAGATGGGGGGTGAGCCAGTACAGCGCCCGGCCCAGGGTACCGTTTTTCTGGATGATATCGAGCTGCGCAACGCTGTTGTATCGTGGGTGAAGCACCCTCCGGACTGGTACATCTTCACGACAGGTATGGGGCTGGATGCCCTGTTCGATATGGCAGAGGATATGGGCGTGGCTGAGCAGATTATGGAGCTGCTGCAATCTTCCAACATTGCAGCGCGGGGCTACAAGACGGTCAATGGACTCAAAAAGCGTGGCTTTACGCCAGCAGTACGAGACGAGGACGGAAGTTTGATCGGATTGACAGGAGCTTTCGCCCCATACGATCTGAAGGGAAAAGAAGTATTGTTGCAACTGCATGGCGATCCAGCCCCACGGTTGGTAAAGTGGCTGGACGAGCAGGGGGCAGTGACCCGCCAGGTACTTCCTTATAAGCATATCCCACCTGAGGAAGCAAAATTGCAGGCGTTACTGGAGGATGTTATCCATCGTAATGTTGATGCTGTTACGTTCACGAGTGGTCCGCAAATTCGATTTTTAGCCCAATATGCGAGAGAGCAAAATCGAATCGAGGATTTACTGGAGGCTTTCCGTGAGGATGTGATTGCTGTATCAGTAGGGAAGGTGACTGCACAGTCCATTGTGGAAGAAGGGATTGATCGAGTCGTGTTTCCAACCGAAGAACGCATGGGCGCGATGATGGTGGAGCTGGGCAAATATTTTGAGCATAACGATTCGGTGCATGGCTGTGGTCTGAAGATCATGAATGGTCATTGAAATGAGATGGAAATGAGATAGAAATTATAAATATAGTATGCTAAAAATGAACTTATATTTTTGGATAAAGCGTAAAATAAAGATAAGGGCCTGCGAGGTCTTTATCTTTTTTTTTGTTGGACATGCATCGACAAAGATTTTTGTTATAGCGAAAATATTTAGCTAATATAATGAATAAGTTTCGATGCATGATACTTAGGACAGGAGCTGAGACGTTAATGAATTCTATTTGTGTATTTGCCGGGTCCAGACCTGGACATTCATCGGTATATGTTGAAGCGGCAGGCAAGCTGGGAGAAGCCATGGCTCGCCATCATATCCGTCTGATCTACGGTGGCTCCAGTAGGGGGCTGATGGGAGAGGTGGCGGATGGAATACTGGCGGGTGACGGTCAGGTCACTGGCATTATGCCCACCCTGTTATTTGATGCAGAGATCATTCATCGGGGAGTTACCGAGTTCATTGAGGTAGCAAGCATGCATGAGCGTAAAGCGGCAATGAGCGAGATGGCCGATGCGTTTATTGCCCTTCCGGGTGGCTTGGGAACCTTTGAGGAGCTGTTCGAGGTATTGTGCTGGGCGCAAATCGGCATTCATCGCAAGCCGATTGGGCTGCTGAATGTGAATGGATATTTTGACCCGTTAGTAGAAATGGTGCGTCATAGCGTGCAAGAAGGGTTTACCGGGGCTGAGCATCCAGCGTTATTAAGTATCTCTGCGGACCCGGACGAATTGCTACATATGTTAAAAAATAAAGCAGAGAACTTGAAATAAAGCGTTTTTCGTGCTTGCACAACTGATTGAGGCAAGGTTATGATAAGACCCATAATCAAATAGCGGACAGACAAGGTGCCTTTGCGGTTGAGCAAAGGGTAACAGGGAATCGGGTGCAAATCCCGAGCGGTCCCGCCACTGTAAGGAAGAGGATTTTTTTAAATGGTCACTCGTGAAAAACGGGGAAGACGAAAGAATCTGTTGATGCCAAGCCAGGAGACCTACCTTGATCTGTATGCACCGTTAACCTTCGCGGAGAGGATGGGTGTACGAAATCAGGAAATCAGGCACACGTTGCTTTTTCCATGTTGGTTAGAGGTTTGCGTGGATATGAACGTGCAGCAGCGTTTGAAGCGTAAACAGACAGGTGGAAAACAACGGCAGGCTGGAGGAAGACAAATAGTGTCTTCTTACGCTGTTTTTTCGTCTGATGAGAGATACGTACATAGAAACCCCATCCGGGCAGGATGGGGTTTTTTGAGTTACACGATGTGCATAAATCATTGAAATAGATAGGATAGCTACCCTGAAAAGGGTGAATAGGAGGAGCACGATGAGCCCATTAGGAAAATTGCTGGTGATTGGATTTGGACCAGGAGATATGGAACATATCACAAAACGGGCGCTGGATGCGCTGGCCGAAAGTGAGGTCATTATCGGCTACAATACCTACGTTGATTTGATCCGTCCGTTGTTGAACGGACAGGAGATTGTACGCACAGGGATGACAGAGGAAGTGAGCCGTGCGCAGGAGGCGGTTCGCCAAGCAGAGATGGGCAAGAAGGTAGCTGTCATTTCCAGTGGAGATGCAGGAGTCTATGGTATGGCAGGGCTGGTGTACGAAGTGCTGATGCAAAAAGGCTGGCGACGCGAGGACGGGGTTGAGGTAGAAGTCGTGCCGGGGATCTCGGCTATTCAGTCCTGTGCTTCACTGTTGGGGGCGCCAGTGATGCATGATGCTTGCACGATCAGTCTGAGTGATCATCTGACCCCATGGGAAACGATTGTGAAGCGTGTAGAAGCAGCGGCTTCGGCCGATTTTGTGATTGCATTATACAACCCGCGCAGTGGTCGGCGTACCCGCCAGATTGTGGAGACGCAGTCCATTTTGCTGCGTTACCGCGATCCGCAAACTCCAGTTGGGTTGGTGAAAAGTGCTTATCGTGAACGTCAGCAAGTTATTGTAACGACGCTGGAAGATATGCTGAATCATGACATCGGGATGCTGACAACTGTAATCATCGGCAATTCCTCGACAACGGTGTATGACGGCTTGATCGTGACTCCGCGCGGATATCAGCGCAAATACACGCTGGATGCGACCGAGCAAGCGCTCAAGCCGCATCAGCGTCTCCGTACGGAAGCAGAGCCGTGGTCGCTGGGCGCGCAAGAGGCCGCACCGCAGACAGGCGCAGCCCCGACTACGCCCGCTGGATCCTCCGCGAGCGGCGCTGCGGTTGCGACGCAGGCACGCCCGCAAGCGATGGCTGCCGTGCAGGCAACGACCGCTGTGCAAACCGGCGCAACCCCGGCATCGCTGGCGGCAGAGGCACTAAGCCGCCTCGCTGTTGGCGGCAAGCTGCCCGACGCAGCCAACGCTCGCTGGAGCGGGCAAGCGCCTGCCGCGGAGAGCACCGCCGGAACGTCAGCGGTGGCCACGTCCGGGATGGCGACAGGCGGCTTTGGCAAGCCTGCGCTATTTGAGGTGGGCGTTTCCCCGGGTGTGGGAAACAAGAAGTTCACCGCTCGCCAGATGGCGCTGCTCGCCGAGGTAGCGGGTGATGACGGCGAGCTGGAATACACGCCAGATCATCAGATCGTGCTGCGCGTACCGTGTGCAGACCCCGAAGAACTGGTCGGACGGCTGCGGGATGAACGATTCATTGTCATGCCGATTGGCGATGTGTTTAAGGTGAAGGCGTGCGACTTCTGCAATATGGAGAAGGATGACGCTGTGCCTGTGGCTGAGCATCTACAGGTTGTACTTGGCGGATTACAGGCACCCAAGGAAACGAGCATTGCATTGAACGGATGCGGTATGGCCTGCTATGGAGCGGTGCTGGAGGATATCGGCATCGTCTATCGCAAGGGAGGATACGATCTCTTCCTTGGTGGCAAAAAATTCGGTCGCAATGCTCATGCCGCTCAGCCCGTAGCGGAAGGGATTCCGGGTGATCAAATTACTGACATTGTGGAGAACGTCATCGCTGAATATAAGGAAAAAGGGCATCCGAACGAGCGTTTTCATAAATTTTTTAAACGTGTAGGCGTCGTTGCGGGTTTCCGGCATGAAGATGCACCAGCAACGGTAGAAGTGAATGCGGTTTGTGGTGATTAATGACTGAAGGCCTGATGAACTGGATACAAGCATATATATAAAATAGGGCGTCATGCAGGCTATCCCTATTAAAGAGGAGGAAAAAACAGCAGTGGATGCAATATTGTTAGTTGGACATGGAAGTCGGGACCCGGAGGGGAACCAGGAACTGCTGGAATTTGCACAGGCAGTGGCAGACCGGGTACCGGATATGTGCGTGGAAACCTGTTTCTTGGAGTTGGCACGTCCCAGCATTGCTGATGGGATGCAAACATGTGTGGAGAAAGGTGCGACGCGTGTCGTTCTCATTCCGATTATCTTGTTCGCAGCGGTACATGCCAAAATTGATATTCCGATGGCTATTGATCGGGCAAAAGCAAAATATCCACAGGTGGAATTTGTATATGGACGCCCGATTGGCGTTCACGAGAAAATCGTCAGCATTCTGCAAAGCCGCTTGAAAGAGGCCCGTCCGGTTGCAGTTCCAGCGGGAATGAATAGCGCTGTAGAGGCATTTGCCGAGGTATCCGACGAAGAAACGGCGGTACTTGTGTTAGGACGCGGAAGTAGCGATCCAGATGCGAACAGTGACTTTTTCAAAATCACCCGTATGCTATGGGAACAGCTTTCTTATACGTGGGTAGAGAGCAGCTTTATCGGTGTGACGCAGCCTTCTTTTCCCGATGGATTGGAGCGTTGTGTACGACTGGGGGCCAAAAAGATTATCGTGCTTCCCTATTTTCTGTTCACGGGTGTGCTGATTAAGCGCATCGGAGAAATGACCCAGGAATTTGCCGAGGCTCACCCTACATTACAAGTGGAGATGGGAGGATATTTTGGTTTTCATCCTCAATTGATTGAACTGGTGCTGGAGCGAGCTAAGGAAGGCTTGTTCGGCAAGGTTACGGCCAATTGTGATAACTGCCAGTTCCGTCTGGAGGCGCAGGAGCACCACCATCATCACCACGACCATGACCACCATCACGATCATGAGCATCATCACCATCATCATGCACATGAGCACGATCATCATGATCACCATACACACAGCCACGATCACACTCATGAGCATGTCCATGCTCACAGCCATGATGACCATGATCACCATCACGAGCATTCTCATACGCCATCTGTAGTGAATGGAAGCGGGCAGGTGAAGGGCTCATGATATTCATGCTATGTGGAACGAGCGATGCTCGGGAATTGGCGCTGCAAATCCGTGACAATGGCTTCAACGTATTGACCTCGGTTGTAACTGAAAGCGCGGCAGCCAGCTTGTCCGAAGCAGGGCTGGACGTACGTACAGGCCGAATGACAGCCGATGAAATGAGTGCAATGATTCGGGAGCAGGGAATACAGGCGGTTGTTGATGCCAGTCATCCTTTTGCAGAAGAAGCACATGCGAATGCAATGACAGCCGCTCGCGAATCCGGAGTTCCTTATATTCGCTACGAGCGGGCGGGACTGGTGTATGACAATCATCCATTGCTCCACATCGTGTCTTCCTATGAAGAGGCCGCATTAGAAGCGAAGCAACTCAAAGGCTCTGTAATGCTTACGACAGGCAGTAAGACGCTCGGCACGTTCACCAAGCATTTACTCGGAGACCCGGAGATTCGTCTGGTTGCACGCATGCTGCCGCGCCTAGACAATATGGAAAAATGCGGCGAACTGGGCATGGAGCAAAAGAATATTATTGCCATGCAGGGACCCTTTTCCCGCGAGATGAACGAAGCATTGTACAAGCACTATGGCACGACCGTGATGGTCACCAAGGAAAGCGGACGCACGGGAGCAGTGGATGAAAAGGTTCAATCTGCCCTGGAGCTGGGGATTCACGTACTTTTGATTTCCAGGCCGGAAGTGGAATTTGGCACAGTATTTGATCATTTCGGCGGAGTCATCGACGCACTGCGCATAGCAAAAGAGAGAACTTCAATTTGAGTTGAGCCTTACCCCTGCGAGTCCAGTCCATCAGGAACGACTTCTGGCATGTATTTAAAATATAGTCATCTTAAAACAGGTGTTTTTAAGAGGTATCTATGATTTTGTAGCAATGAATTGTCATTTTCCTAAACTATTTTCTAATTTTCCATAAGGGAGTGGTCGATACGATGGATTTTAAAACAGAATTTAAACCGCTAACGGTGCAGCCGCAGGAAATTGAGGGCAAAAGCTTCGAGATGATCACAGAAGAATTGGGAGAGCATCCCTTTACAGCAGAGCAATATCCCGTTGTACAGCGTGTCATTCATGCATCTGCTGATTTTGAGCTGGGCCGCAGCATGGTGTTTCATCCAAAGGCGATTGAAGCCGGGATTGCAGCTATTCGTGCAGGACAGCAGGTAGTGGCGGATGTGCAGATGATTCAAGCGGGGCTGAGTAAGGATCGTATCCGTCAATTTGGCGGGGATGTGCATGTGTACATATCTGACCCTGACGTCATGGAAGAAGCGAAAAGGCTGAATACGACACGCGCCATTATTTCCATGCGCAAAGCGATTCAGGCGGGCGAAGGTGGTATCTATGCCATTGGTAATGCGCCGACAGCGTTGCTGGAGTTGATCCGTCTGGTAAAAGAAGGAGCGGCTAAGCCCGGACTGGTGATTGGCATGCCCGTCGGTTTCGTATCGGCAGCAGAATCCAAGGACGAGCTGCGCAAGCTGGATATTCCGTTCATTACGAATATTGGACGCAAGGGCGGCAGTACAATTGTCGTAGCAGCATTGAATGCGATCTCCTTAATGGCTGTCCGCTAGATGCGGTTGTCCGTTTGCTGTATCATGAAATGAATTAGAACATGATCAGCAGAAGAGGTTAAGGAGGAATTGGCATGGAAAAGGAAGCGGCGTCCGCCAACAGGCCCAAACGGATGAAAAGTGGTGAAGCTCCCGCGCCGGACAAGCCAATGCGGTCAGGCTTTACGACGGGGGCTTGTGCGGCTGCAGTAGCCAAAGGAGCGGTACAACTGCTTATTACGGGCATACCGCCGAAGGAAGCGGTGATATCGCTACCCGCGGGCTTCGATCATGCGTTTGAGCTGATCGAGCCTGTGTTGGATGCGGACGAAGCTTCCTGCACGACGATCAAGGACGGTGGCGATGACCCGGATGCCACGCATCAGGCGAAAATTATCGCCTCTGTTAGCTGGCGTGAGGAGCCAGGTATTGTGCTGGATGGCGGCATCGGCGTAGGGCGGGTAACGAAGCCCGGTCTGCCTGTGCCTGTCGGGGAAGCAGCGATTAATCCCGTGCCGCGACGGATGATTACGGAGGCTGTGACAGGCGTGCTTGAAGAGCACGGATCGGCCAAAGGTGTCCGTGTCGTCATCAGCGTACCGGACGGCGAAGAAATCGCCAAGAAAACGCTGAACGGGCGTCTTGGCATTCTTGGCGGTATTTCCATACTAGGTACACGCGGTGTGGTCGTTCCGTTTTCCACGTCAGCTTATAAAGCCAGCGTCGTGCAGGCCATATCGGTTGCACAAGCGATGAACTGCCAGGAAATAGTCCTGACCACAGGCGGCAGCAGTGAAAAATATGCCATGCAAATGTATGATCAGCTGACGGAAGAAGCCTTTATTCAGATGGGCGACTTTGTCGGCTTTGCAGTTAAGCATGGCAAACGATTGGGAATGAAAAAAATTATTCTCGTCGGTATGCCTGGCAAGCTGTCGAAGGTAGCTCAAGGTGTCATGATGGTTCACTCCAAGAGCGCTCCGGTGGATTTTGGTTTTTTGGCTGAGGTCGCGCGTGAAGCGGGGGTGGATGAGTCGCTTGCAGCGGCAGTGGCAGAGGCCAATACAGCTACGCAGGTGGCGGATATGATGACCGAAGCGAATGCGCTTAGCTTTTTTGAAAAGCTGTGTACCTATGGATGTCAGCATTGTCTGGACCATGCAGGTGGTGGAATTGTCGTGGAAATGGTACTGGTAACGATGAAAGGGAACGTGCTGGGGAGGGCGAGAGTCGGTGAGTAGAGTGATTCGTGTCATTGGTATCGGTGAAAATGGAGCGGCAGGTCTGTCGCAGGAGACGCTGGAGCACATTGAGCGTGCCGACCTGCTGGTTGGTGGAGAACGCCAGCTAGCCTTTTTCAAGGCATTCGCAGGGGAAAAACAAACATTAAAGAGCGGCTTATCTGCCGTGGTAGAAGAATTGGGACGGTTGCGCAAGGACAAGGATATTGTCGTGCTTGCGTCAGGCGATCCGCTTTTTTTTGGAATTGCAGGTTATTTGTCTGCCAAGCTAGGGTCGAAACATCTGGATATTTTGCCGCATCTCAGCTCGGTTCAGCTGGCGTTTGCGCGTCTAGGTGAAAGTTGGCAGGATGCGGTGCTGGAAAGCGTACACGGCCGTCCGATGACCGGACTGGCGCAGCGAATCGATGGCCAGAACAAGGTCGCGCTGCTGACGGACGACCGCAATCATCCCGCCGCAGTCGCTGCCTATCTGCTGCATTATGGCATGACGGAATATGATGCCTTTGTCGGCGAGCATTTGGGCGGACCGGATGAGGCGTATCAGCATTATACGTTGGATGAGATGGCGCAGAGAACGTTCCAACCACTGAATGTGGTTATTTTGCGCCGCCGTAAGGGAGAAGACGTGCCTGCAATTCGTCGGGGATTTGGCTTCGAGGATGCGGAATTTCACCAGCGTAAGCCAGAAAAAGGACTGATCACGAAGCGTGAAGTACGCGTATTCAGCTTGTCCGAGCTGCGTCTGACCGAACGAAGCATCGTATGGGATATCGGCGCAGGTTCTGGCTCTGTAGCGGTGGAATGTGCGCGGCTGGCCAAGTATGGGCAAGTATTTGCCATTGAGAAGAACGAAGGCGATCTGGCTAATGTCGAAGCAAACAAAATCAAATTCCGTACCGATTTCCCGGTTATTCATGCCAAAGCGCCTGCCGGACTGGAAGATCTGCCAGACCCGGATGCGGTGTTTATCGGTGGGAGCGGGGGAGAATTGGCCGAACTGATTCGTCTGTGTGCTTCCCGTCTGCGGAAGGATGGACGAATTGTAGTGAATGCTGCAACGATTGAGACGCTGCATGATGGGATGAAGGCGATGCAAGCAGCAGGTCTCGATACTTCGGTGACGTTATTGCAAACAGCGCGCAGCAAGCCGATTTTGAATATGACTCGTTTTGACGGACTCAATCCGATATATGTTATTACAGGACAGCCGTCGGTGGACGTGGCTGACGAAGTAGCAGGGGAGTAAGCTGGTAATTCAAGAGGGGGAGAGAGACAGCATGAATACGGCAGCAACAGGAACACTTTACGGCGTAGGCGTGGGGCCGGGTGATCCCGAGCTGATTACGGTCAAGGCGTATCGCATGATTCAGGAATGTGCAGTTGTGGCTTATCCGAAGAAACGCCGGGGAGGTAAGTCGTATGCTCACGAAATCGTGGAGTTGTACGTCAACCCGGAGGAAAAGGAGATGCTGGGACTCATTTTTCCAATGACCAAGGACCCGGTTGTACTGGAGCGTGAGTGGAACAAAACGGTGGTTGCTTGCTGGGAGGCACTGAGCCAAGGCAAGGATGTAGCCTTTGTCACAGAGGGAGACCCTAATCTGTACAGTACCTTTATTCATTTGGCACGGCTCATGAAGGATCTCCATCCTGAGGTGCCGATTGTATCTATTCCGGGCATTTCGTCTGTGTTGGGAGCGGCGGCAGCGCTGGAATTGCCTTTGGCAGACGGAGATCAGCAGGTCGGTATTATTCCGGCTACGGATGATCGGGAAGCGATGAAGCGGGCGATTGAGAATCACGATACGGTCGTGTTTATCAAGGTTGCCAAGGTGCTGGATTTGATTTTGGATGTGCTGGATGAACTCCATCTTGGGGACCGTGCATCAGTCATTACCAAGGTCACTTCTCCTTATGAAATGGTATGGCGCGACGCACGTGAGCTGCGCGGACAGGAGCTTGAATATTTGAGTTTAATGGTGGTGAGCAAATGACGTTGGAGCCCAAAGTGTATATCGTAGGAGCAGGTCCCGGCGACCCGGAGCTGATTACTGTCAAAGGCTCCCGGATTCTACGCACGGCCGATGTGGTATTGTACACAGATTCGCTCGTGAACGACGAGCTGATTGCCACGGCCAAGCCAGAGGCGCAGGTACTGCAAAGCTCAGGCATGGATTTGGAGCGGCAGGTCGAGATTATGAGCGAGGCTGTGCAGGCTGGACGCAGTGTAGCTCGCGTACATACAGGTGATCCGGCAGTGTACGGTGCGATTTTGGAGCAAATGGTGTTGCTGAAGCAGCGCGGAGTAGCATACGAAATCGTACCAGGCGTCAGCTCGGTCTTTGCTTCTGCGGCGGTGCTGGGTGCAGAGCTAACTGTGCCTGACCTGACGCAGACGGTCATTCTGACGCGTGCCGAAGGCCGTACACCTGTACCGGATCGGGAAAAGCTGCGTGACTTGGCATCCCATCACTGTACAGTGGCACTGTTCCTCAGCGCAACGTTGGCAAAGAAGGTGGTCGTTGAGTTTTTGGCAGCAGGCTGGAGTGAGGACACGCCTGTAGCGGTTGTGCAGCGCGCGACCTGGCCGGACCAAAAGATCGTACGCACGACGCTTGGTCAATTACCCGCCGATTTGCGTGCAGCAGGCATAACGATGCATGCCATGATTTTGGCAGGCTGGGCGCTCGATCCGGGACTGGTGGATAAGGACGCGCATCGTTCCAAGCTGTATGACAAGTCGTTCACCCATGGCTACCGGAAGGGAGTGAAGCCCGGTGAGTAATCCATTTGCCGCTGTGGCGATCACGAAGCATGGAGTGGAAATGGTCCGCAATTTGGGAGCCAGCTTTCCGGGCACGGATGTGTATTACATGTCCAAGTT